>CAMLEF010000014.1 GCA_946478675.1 uncultured Flavobacteriales bacterium
TCCGGCCTGAATCCCGAGGTCGGCAAATACAACACGACCAAGCGTCTCGGGAAAGGCGGCCGCAGCCTGAAGAGCAAGCCGGAAAAAGATGCGCTCAAGCGTCGCCGGCAGCGTCTTAAAAACCGCGACAAGGACCGCTTCTCTGCGAAAGGTCGTTACGGCGGCGGCTTCCACATCTTCGGTAAGAAAGAAGGCAGCCACTCGAAGAAATAAGCAATCGTTACTGCTTCACCAGCTTCGTTTTCCCGGACAATTTTCCTTCGCGATCGTAGAGCAATACGAAATACATTCCTGCAGGCAGAGCGGAGATGTCCGTGCTTTGCGTTCCATTGTTGGCGAATGAAAAATCATATCGTCCGTCTGCGCTGAACATTTTTGCAGAAGCCCAATTCGCTGTGGAAAACGAAATGTTCTCCTGCGCAGGAACAGGAAACACCGAAACAAAAGGAACACTTCCCCACTCTTCCATGCCGACCTGCGGATTCAGGTTGAGCGTAAAATCCTGCGAGAAACGGCAGCTGTCGTAGCCGACCGCCGTATCATTCGGCCGCAGCCAGAAGCGGAAGGTCACCATGTAATTCGCTGGAATGGGTTGCGTCACGTCGTATTCGCAATGGCTCAAGGCGGTATCGTTGTTGTTCCATGCAGAAGCGAACGGCATCCACCAGCTGAAATTCGGATTGAGCGTCATGCCGGCGGGAAGCGGCGTCAGGTTGTAGAGTTTCGACTGCGGGTAAGCGAAGCCGATACCGCTCTGGTTGACGACCGGGATGGTGAGCACGGAATCGCCCCAGGCGGCAAGATCGCCGTTGAACGTGATCTGCGGAATGACGGCGGTGAATTTGGCGTCGCAAAAACTGACCTGCGCGAATGCAGCTGTCGAGCAGAGGAATGTGAAAAGTGTAAGGAGCTTTTTCATGGTAGCGGGTTTGTTGTTGATCAAATGTAGCCCGGGGAAAGTTGCAGATCGATGGGAAAAACGGCCGTTGTCTTGGGAATTCCGGAATTGCAGTTGGCAGTCGGCAGCAAGCAATGGGCAGTTCGCAGCAAATACTTCTTGATGCAATAGAAAACTGCCAACTGAAGACCGCCAATTGAAGACTGCCGACCGGCCAACCGCGTCAACTTCTCAACAAGTTTTCAAATCGTAAATCGTACCTCGTAAATCGTAAATATTTTTACACCGTGGAGTTCGCCGCTATTCTTGCCGATCTGAAAAAGAAAAATTACAAGCCCGTGTATGTCTTCTCGGGCGAGGAGCCGTATTTCATCGACGTGCTCACGAGTTACATCGAGAAGAACGTGCTCGACGATTCGGAAAAAGAATTCAACCAGACGATCCTCTACGGCCGCGACACCGACGTTTCCACGATCATCAGCGAAGCCAAACGTTACCCAATGATGTCGGACCGGCAGGTGCTCATCATCAAGGAAGCGCAGAACATCCGCAACATCGAAGAGCTCGAGGCTTACGTGCAGAACCCGCTCGAGACGACACTGCTCGTCATTTGCTACAAATACAAAGCGCTCGACAAACGAAAGGCGTTCGCGAAAACGGTGGCGAAAAAAGGCGTGCTCTTCGAATCGGAGAAGCTGCGCGATTACAAAGTTCCCGACTGGATCTCCGGCTATCTCAAGGAGAAAAAATATTCCGCCAACCCGAAGTCGCTGCAGATGCTGACCGAATATCTCGGCACGGATCTCGGCAAAATCGTGAATGAGCTCGACAAGCTGATGATCAACCTGCCGCCCGGCACGGAGATCACGCCGGATCACATCCAGCAAAACATCGGCATCAGCAAGGATTACAACACCTTCGAGCTGAACGATGCGCTCTCCAAACGCGACGTCGTAAAAGCGAACCGCATCATCAATTATTTCGCCGCGAATTCAAAAGAGCACCCGATGCCGGTCACGATGTCGGCGCTGTACAACTACTTCGTGAAGGTGATGCAATATCACTTTGTCCCCGACAAATCGAAAGAGTCCGTGGCCCGCGCGCTGGGCGTTCATCCGTTCTTCGTGCAGGATTATGCCAACGCCGCGCGCAATTACCCGCTCGGCAAGCTGAAAGGCATTTTTGCCTTCCTCCGCGAATACGATCTCCGCTGGAAAGGCGTCGACAATCTTTCCGCCGATGAAGGAGAGCTGATGAAGGAAATGATCTGGAAGATTCTGCACTGAAATAATGTGCTAATGTGCTAATGCGATAATGTGCTAATTCGCACTTCCTGCCGCACGCAGTTGGCAGTTTGCAGTCGGCAATTCGCAGCATAGTTCAACTGCATCAATACAAAAGACTGCCAACTGCAGACTGACGACTGCATTAGCACATTACCGCATTAGCACATTAGCAAATTAACCCCGTCCGGGCATGCGCTCTTTGGGATCGATGGAGCGATAGCTGAAGGGAATGTCGACGATCTCGGAGAACGTTTCGCCGTGGTCGCGCATTTCTTCGTCGTCGGAATAGTATTCCCAGGTGACGGTGAGCGGGAGCTGCTTGGTGTCTTTCACCGTACGCATGTAATCCAGGAAAGCTTTCGAGGAAAGCGTATTCATGTATTCGAGACGGAAAGTGAAAGAGATGCCCTGCTGCGTTTCGGGATCGAGGCGTTCGATGTATTCTTCCACGGGACGGAAGAAAACGTATGCGTTCTCAGGAATAGAGACCCCGGAAATAGAAATATCGCCGGCCTTCTCATCAACAACTACTAAAGGCGTGTGCCTTGTCGGGGGTATCCGCATAACTTTTTTTCGCCCGGGGTGAAAGCGGTTCAAAATTAGAAAAAAAGAGGAACGGGACAAGAGCAACGTTGCAGCGCTTACAAATTTTGAGTTTTACGTTTTCTGTTTTTCAAGCGAATATTAAAAGACTTGTCGGTGACCCGGGAATACTTCATTTAAGCAGCACCGTTTCTTTCCTCCGAACCGCTAACTTCGCCCTTTCCTGCAAAGGAAAACACAACCCATAACCCGAAACTCCGCAACCCGAAACCCGCACCACTCATGCAATACTGGCTCGTCAAATCGGAACCTTCCGTTTATTCCTGGGATCAATTCGTGAAAGAAGGAGAAACCGACTGGACCGGCGTGCGCAACTACGCCGCGCGCAATCATCTCCGCAGCATGAAAAAAGGAGATCCCGTGCTGTTCTACCACAGCAACGAAGGGCTGGAGATCGTCGGCATCGCGAAGGTTTCGAAAGAAGCGTTCCAGGATCCGACGACGGACGATCCGAACTGGGTTTGCGTGAAGCTGAAGCCGTTCAAAAAGCTGAAGAAAGCGGTACCACTCTCGCTCATCAAAACCGAAAAAGCGCTGAAGGACATTCCGCTCGTCCGCATTCCGCGCCTTTCCTGCATGCCGGTAACTGCCGCAGAATACGACTGCATTCTCGCGCTCGGAAGCTAACCGGATAACACGGCAAAACGGCCTGATAATGTTAAAATTGCGCCGTCTGTCAAGCACCGGTCGGAATACACCGGATAACTCCTATTTTTGCCCGCACTCGCCAATACACCCTTTGAACATGCGTAAATTCCTGACCGGAATCCTCCTTTTATTGCTCCCCGCTTTCGGATTTTCACAGACCGCAACAACGGCTACCATTCGCGGAACCGTTACGAGCGAACAGACCGGTGAAGCCGTACTGTTTTGCCTCGTTTACCTCGACGGAACGGCCTTCGGCGTGCAAACCGACCTGAACGGGCTTTATTCGCTTACAAAAATTCCGGCCGGCACCTATACCATCGTCGTATCGAATTCGAGCTACGAGCCGGTGCGCCTTACGATCACGGTTAAACCCGGCGAGATCGTGACGCAGAACATTTCGCTCAAGCCGCGCGTCATGAAAGTGTTCGTGGTGAATGCGAAAAAAGAAGAGCAGCAGGACAATCCCGGCGTTGGTAAAACGACCATGGACCGCAAAGACATCAATCGCGTCGTGGCGGTAGGCGGCGTGGCCGATATCGCGCAGTCGGTGCAGGTGCTCCCGGGCGTAGTCAGCTCCGGCGACCAGGGCGGACAGCTTTACATCCGCGGAGGTACGCCGGTACAGAATAAAGTGTTGCTCGACGGGATGATCATTTACAATCCCTTCCACTCCATCGGCCTTTTTTCGGTGTTCGATACCGACATCATTAAAAACCTCGACGTGTACACCGGCGGCTTCAACGCGGATTACGGCGGACGTGTTTCCTCGATCATGGACATCACGACGCGCGACGGTAACAAAAAACGTTTCGGCGGAAAAGTGACGGTGAGCCCCTTCGGTGCGAAGCTGATGGTGGAAGGCCCGCTGCGCCGCTCCGATGATTCGACGCACGGCGCGATCACGTACGTGCTCTCGGCGAAAAACTCTTACCTCAAGCAATCGTCGAAGCTGCTCTACACCTACGTCGATCCGAACGGCCTCCCGTTCAACTTCGCGGATTATTACGGCAAAGTTTCTTTCAACAGCCTCAGCGGTTCCAAGCTGAACCTTTTCGGTTTCATGTTCAACGATACCGTAACGCGCTATAAAAATGCGGTCGACCTGCGCTGGAAATCGGTGGGCTTCGGCTCCAACTTCCAGGTTGTACCGGCAGGTTCCACCACCATCATCCGCGGTAACTTCGCTTATTCGAAGTACGACATCGGCATGAAAGAAGATTATTTCCAGCCACGTAACAGCGCGGTGGACGGCTTCAACATGGGCCTCAACTTTACGTACTTCCAGCGTAAGAACGTGATCAACTACGGTCTCGAGGTGCTCGGTTACAAAACCGATTTCAGCTTCCGCAACGCCGTCAGCCGCCTCATCACGCAGCAGGAAAACACGACTGAATTCGCCGCGTTCCTGAAGTACAAGTGGATCTCGAAAAACATCGGCAAAGATTCCACGCAGCTGCATTCGCTGGTGCTGGAGCCGGGTTTCCGCCTGCAGTATTACGCTTCGCTGAACGAAGTTTCGCCCGAGCCGCGACTCACGTTCAAATACAACATCAACAATCACCTGCGCATTAAAGGCGCAACGGGCATGTATTCGCAGAACCTGATCTCCGGCGTTTCCGACCGCGACGTGGTGAACCTGTTCTACGGCTTCCTCTCCGGCTCCGACAACCTGCCCTCGCATTTCACGACGCAGGACGGCAAAACGTACGAAGTGACTTCGAAGCTGCAGAAAGCGAACCATTACATCTTCGGTTTCGAATACGACCCGATCGATTCCACCGACAAATACGGCAACCTCGAATTCACGCTCGAAGGTTACCTGAAAGATTTCCGCCAGCTCACCAACCTCAACCGCAACAAGCTGTATGACGACGACGAGTCGAACGCCGACAAGCCGGATGAACTGAAGAAAGACTTCATCGTGGAAACCGGCCGTGCTTACGGTGTGGATTTCGTGAGCAAATACGAATACAAGGACGTTTACTTCTGGGCGGTGTATTCGCTCGGTTACGTGACGCGCTGGGACGGCAAGCAGACGTATCGCCCGAACTTCGACCGCCGCCACAACATCAACCTCGTTGCTTCCTGGCAGTTCGGCCCGCACACGACCGAATACGATTCGATCCAGAAGAAATACGTGAAGACGAAGTACCGCAATAAAACGTGGGAGCTCGACATCCGCTGGAACTTCGGTACCGGTTTCCCGTTCACGCCGACGCAGGGATTCTTCGAAAGCCTTACGTTCAGCAACATCACGCAGAACTACGTCACGCAGAACGGCCAGCTCGGCATTTTGTACGGCGACCTGAACTCACACCAGCTGCCGACGTATCACCGCCTCGACATCACGGTGAAAAAATGGTGGGACTTCAGCGACAATTCCCGCCTGGAAGTTTCGGCCGGCATGACGAACGCCTACAACCGCGCAAACGTTTTCTATTTCGACCGTGTTACGTACACGCGTGTCAACCAGCTGCCGTTTATGCCGAGCGTCAGCATGAACTGGACGTTCTAAGCTTTTTCCGATGAAAAAATGGTGGACAGCAGGTTTCCTTTCGGGATGCCTGCTGTTTTCCTGTGTGCATTTCCCGAAAGCGGACGGCAGGCTGACGACGCAAGGGCTTCCGCGTCCGCATTACGAATGCGCGAAGCTGCATCTCGGTCTCGACCTGTACGGCGATTACTGGGTGCACGGCTTCAACCGCCGGGAAATGCTGAACTGGAACCGCAGCTTCGCAAAGCTGCTCGACGACGGCACCGGCAAACCGCTGCAGTTGTTGGCCGCACACACGACTGTTGATCCTTACTGCAGCGCCCTTTTCCTGGTTTACCTGAAAGCCGACAGTACCACGTTTGCGGCCCTCGAAGCGCAGGTGAAACCAACGGCTACCGGCCTTGAAAAATCGCAGGAGATAATCGGGACGCAGCGGTACGTGATCCTGGACTATGAGCTGCGGAACCCGTCCCTGCGCGTGAGCGACCATCACGTCGAGTTTCTCTGCCTGAACGGCACGAAGCTGCTCCGGGCGTCGTTCTGGAGCCGCGAGCCGGACAAGGAATGGCTGAAAAAGGAGGCTGCCGGCATCCTGGAAACGCTGGACTGGCGAACCGGATCGTAGAAGAATCGTGGCGGCCGCATTTTTAAGCGGTTGGCTGCGGGGCTTTTGCAGTTTTTCTTCAACAAAGTGCAAACCGTCATCTGCCGACTGCGGCGGTTTCGTACCTTTGTATCCCGGTTATCATTTCCATTTCTCCTATGTCGTCCACCAAATACGTCTTCGTAACCGGGGGTGTTTCCTCTTCTTTAGGTAAAGGCATCATCTCGGCTTCGCTGGCAAAATTGCTCCAGGCCCGCGGGTATTCTGTGACTATCCAGAAACTCGATCCTTATATCAACGTAGACCCCGGCACGTTGAACCCTTATGAGCACGGCGAGTGCTACGTTACCGACGACGGCGCGGAAACCGACCTCGACCTCGGCCATTACGAGCGTTTCCTGAACGTTCCGACGTCGCAGGCCAACAACGTGACCACCGGGCGCATCTATAAAACCGTTATCGAAAAAGAGCGCCGCGGCGATTACCTCGGCAAAACGGTTCAGATCATCCCGCACATCACCGACGAGATCAAGCACCGCATCCGCCTGCTCGGCAATACCGGTCAGTACCAGGTCATCATCACCGAGATCGGTGGTACGGTCGGCGACATCGAATCGCTTCCGTTCGTGGAATCGGTGCGCCAGCTGAAGTGGGAAATGCCGAAAGACGTGCTCGTCGTGCATCTCACGTACGTTCCGTATCTCTCCGCATCCGGCGAGCTGAAGACCAAACCCACGCAGCATTCCGTCAAGCTCCTGCAGGAATACGGTGTTACGGCCGACGTGCTCGTTTGCCGCACCGAACATCCGCTCAGCAGCGATCTCAAGCGTAAAGTCGCGTTGTTCTGCAACGTCGAAAGCAACGCCGTGATCGAAGCGCGCGATGCGAAAAGCATTTACGAAGTGCCGATGCTCATGGAAAAAGAGCAGCTCGACATGGTTGTGCTGCAGAAGCTCGGACTTGCTTCCGACAAAGCGCCGGACATGACGCGCTGGCGCGATTTTATCAATACGCTTTACCATCCGAAGACCGAAGTCAACATCGGCCTCGTCGGCAAATACATCGAGCTGAAGGATTCCTACAAATCCATCGCCGAAGCGTTCATCCATGCGGGCGTCACGAACGACTGCAAAGTGAACCTTTCGTGGATCCATTCCGAAAGCATTACTGAAGAGAACGTGCAGCAAAAGCTCGGCGGTCTCACCGGTATCCTCGTTGCTCCCGGCTTCGGCCATCGCGGCATCGAAGGAAAGATCACCGCGATCCGTTATGCGCGTGAGAACAAGATCCCGTTCTTCGGCATTTGTCTCGGCATGCAGTGCGCCGTGATCGAATTCGGACGAAATGTGCTTGGCTTAAAAGGCGCGCATTCTTCCGAGATGGACGTGAACACGCCGTACCCGGTCATCGACCTGCTCGAAGCGCAGAAGAAAGTCACCAACAAAGGCGGCACGATGCGTCTCGGCGCTTATCCCTGCCAGCTGGCGGAAGGCTCGAAAGCGTTTGCCACCTACGGCAAGCACACGATCTACGAACGTCATCGCCACCGTTACGAATTCAATAACGAATACCTCCAGGATTACGAAAAAGGCGGCATGAAAGCGACCGGCATCAACCCGGAAGGCGGGCTCGTCGAGATCGTGGAGATCCCGGATCATCCGTGGTTCGTAGGCGTGCAGTTCCACCCGGAATACAAGAGCACCGTCGACAACCCGCACCCGCTTTTCGTGAATTTCGTAAAAGCTGCAGTGGCGATGCGCCAGGAACGCCCGGTGGGTTCGCGACTGGAGAAGTAAGCCGCAGATTGCGCAGATTCCCGCAGATTATTTTTGGCCACGAATTACGCGGATTGCGCGGATTATTTGGCCGCTGATTGCGCAGATTCCCGCAGATTATTGCCACGAATTACGCGGATTGCGAGGATTATTTGGCCGCTAATTGCGCAGATTCCCGCAGATTATTTTTGGCCACGAATTACGCGGATTACGCGAATTATTCCTCTGCGTTCCCTGCGTCTCTGCGGCCTTTTGAGCTGCGATTGCGCGGATTATTCGACCGCTGATTGCGCAGATTTAGTTGATTCCTCAAGCCGCAGACAACGTTGATTTTCGCAGAAAATAATCTGCGTAATCTGCGGCTTTTATTCTGTAATAATCCCCAGCAAACACGCCCGCTTCACCATATGCGCGGAGTTGTGTACGTTGAGCTTCCGCAGCAATTTCTTGCGATGCGTATTCACGGTGTTTTTACTGATCGATAATTTACTCGCGATATCTGTGTCGGTGAAACCGTCGGCGATGAGGTGCAGCAGTTCGGTTTCGCGCGGTGTGAGTCGCGGGGCAGAAGGAAGCGGGTTCGTATCCATGATTGCAAAGCACGTATTTAGGGGATGTACGAACATCACCCCCCGGGGGGATTTACCGGCGTACCCTTTTTTGGGTAATTACTGCGCTAAACCGTTGCTGATGGCGAAGCGCGTGAGCTCCACTTTATTCTTCAGCCCGAGCTTGGAGAGGATATTTTTCCGGTGCGTCGTGATCGTGAGCGGGCTGAGAAAAACTTTTTCGGCGATCTCTTTATCGGTGAGGCCCTGCGCGATGTGCGTGAGGATCTCGCGCTCGCGTTTGGTCAGCGAATCGAGCGGCGCGTTGGAGGCGGGCGTGCGATCGGAAAAGTTATTCATGAGCCGCGCGGTGACTTCGGGGCTGAAATATTTTTCGCCGGCAGCGACTTTGCGAATGGCACCGGCGAGCTCTTCTTTGCCGGCGGATTTGATGAGATAACCGCAGGCGCCCGCTTCCAGCATTTTTTTAATGTAGAGGCTTTCGTTGAGCATCGTGAGCGCGACGATTTTCATTGCGGGAAACAAACGGTGCAGCTCGCGTGTCGCTTCGATGCCGTCTTTGCCGGGCATCTGGATATCGGTGATCACCACGTCGGGTTGCAAGGCTTTCGCGCATTCGACGAGCGCAGCGCCATCGGTAGCATCGCCGACCACTTCAAACCCGGAAAATTCTTTCAGCAGCGCGCGGAGACCGTCGATAAAAACGCGATGATCATCGGCAATAACGATTCGTATGTTCATGGTTTGAAGAGCGCTCAAACAGTGAATGACGCTGCAAGATAGGATTTCTCTGCTCGCTGTTCTTTGCCTGAAAGGTGCAAGGGAATTTCTATTTTCGGTAATGAAAAAACTGCTCCCCGCACTTTTCCTGTTTTCCCTCGCGCTTTTTTCCTGCGGCCCCAAAACTGAAAACGTTCCGCAGGAAGACACCGTTACAAAACAGGACACAATGTCGAATGCCGTTCCACTGAAAGCCGGTGGAATGTATCTCCGCCAGAATGAAGACAGCACCTGGTCGGTAACGAAAATTCTCGTCGTCGATGAATTCGCCGTACACATCCGCATGTACAGCGATACGTTCAAAACAAAACCCGCCGACGTCAATTCGAAAGATCTGCACGTCCTCATCGGTCACGCGCCGCTGGCGAAAGAAGGTTTTCTCAAAGAGCCGCACATTCTCGTAAAAGTCGAGCCGGTAGCGGAAGAAGAGCTCGAAGGTTACAAGATGTATCTCGATGCGATGAATGCGCGATAACGTACTACTCAATTGCAAAACGCCCCGGGAGAAATTCCGGGGTTCTTTTTTTGTTGAATTCCGTGGACAATTTTCCACAACGAATACAGCAATCGTTTTAACACTCCGCTTCAAAATCCGCTGTATTTCTGCTTCTTACAAAATCTCTTCGCGCAAAGGCATTGTTTTGGTGTTTTCCTGTGTACATCAAAACGAAGAGATATGAGATACTTCATCCTTGTAGCCGCAGCCTGCTTTGCCGCCGCTGCCTTCACTACGCCTCCGCCGATGGAAGTAACGAGCAGGGGATTTTCTGAAAACGGTTCAATGCCACAAAAATATACCTGTGCCGGCGAGAACGTGAACCCGCCGCTTACGATCCGTCACATTCCGCTCAACACGCGTACGCTTGCGCTCGTTGTCGAACATCCGAACACACCGAACGGCGACGTCACCGAATGGGTGGCCTGGAATATTATTCCGGACGGCGTGATCAGCGAGAACACGCGTCCCGGCATTGTCGGAAAAAATACCTGGGGCGAACGCCATTATTCCGGTCCTTGCCCGCAGGGACTGACGGGACTTCATCATTACAAATTCACCGTGTACGCGGTCGACAAAACGCTGTGCCTGAAAAAAGGTTCTGATCGCGCGGCACTTGAATCTGCGATGAGCGGGCACGTTCTTGCAACGGCTGAGCTGAGCGGAACATTCGGCAGCGAAACCAATCCGCCGGCGTCACAAGGCGTCGAACGGTAATTTTAAAAACGATGCGTCATGAAAACGTTGTTGCTTTCCCTGGTCATCTTCACTTTCTGCATGAATTCGAACTCATCACTCGGAGTCGTGAGCTCCGCTTTTGAAGATGAAAAAGACATTCCGAAAAAGTACACCTGCGAAAGCGACAACGTGAATCCGCCGCTGACGATCACCAACGTTCCGGAAGGAGCGAAGAGCCTCGCACTGATCGTATATGATCCGGACGCGCCCGATGGAAATTTCATTCACTGGGTGATGTGGAACATTCCCGTCAAAGGAGCGATCAACGAAAACAGCGGGCCGGGCGTGCAGGGACTGAACGGCAAAATGGAATTCGGCTACACCGGTCCTTGCCCGCCGGGCGGAACGCATCATTATCATTTCAAAGCTTACGCGCTCGACACAGAGCTCGACATCGCGCAGAAGAGCGGTGCCAAAGAACTGGAGAAAGCAATGAGCGGCCACATCCTCGCCACCGGCGAACTCGTCGGTTTGTATAAAAAGTCAACGAGTAAATAATTTAAACCTGTTTCAATTATGTGGACCCCTTCAGACTATCCCGCCGCGATGCGATCTCTTCCGGCGGAGATCCGTGAAAAAGCCATAGAGATCGCCAACCGGCTCGTGCATGAAAAAAATATCGCAGCCGACAGCGCCGTGGAGATTGCCGTTCTGCATGCTTGGGAATGGGCCGAGCTCCGCAACAAAGGTTTGGTAGAACATCACCGCCACGATTTCGTCATCCCGCATGACAACGATTGGGCAGCGAGAGAAGAACTGAAACGAAACCGGGAGTAGTTTCGTTTTTACAAATCCGGGTTCCGCGTTCCGCATGAGGCCAGGAATGGTCTTACGGAATAACGATCCCGGATTTTTTGCATAAAAATGTGCTAATTTGCTAATGTGCTAATGTGCTAATCTGCTAATGGAATGGAAAACCATTAGCAGATTAGCACATTGACGCATTAGCAAATTGATCGATGGCGGAACTGAAAACGAAAAAAACGGAAGTCCCGGTGAGCGAATTCGTCGCGGGAATTAAGGAAGAAGAAATACGCAAGGACACGCAGAAGCTGGTGAAGCTGATGGAAAAAGCGTCCGGCGCCAAAGGGAAAATGTGGGGCCCGGCGATCATTGGCTTCGGTGATCATCGTCTCGTTTACGAAAGCGGCCGCGAGCTCGACTGGTTCAAGATCGGCTTCTCGCCACGCAAAGGAAAATTCTCCATCTACGCGATGAGCGAAATAATGAGCGACGAAAAGCTGATGGCGAAGCTCGGCAAGCACAAGACCAGCAAAGGCTGCCTCTACGTCACGAAGCTCTCCGACGTCGACGAGAAAGTGCTGCTGCAGCTGCTGGAGAAAAGTGTGAAGAACCTCGCAAAGAAGAAAAAATGAAAGTGGAAGATCCCGTCTACTTCGAAACAGCCGATGAGTTCCGTGAATGGCTGAAGAAAAATCACGACCAAGCGCCGCATCTCTGGGTTGCTTATTATAAAAAAAGCGCGTCCAAAACCGGCATCACGTATCGCGAAGCCGTTGATGAAGCGTTGTGTTTCGGCTGGATCGACGGCCGCGTGAATACGATCGACCAGCACAGCTACGCGCATCGTTATACGCCGCGGCGCAAAGGCAGCATCTGGAGCCAGGTGAACATCCGCCGCTATTGCGAACTGCTCGAAGCCGGGCGCGTTCATCCCGCAGGAAAAAAAACATTCGACGGGCGCGACGAAAAGAAACAGAATCTCTATTCGTTCGAGCAGGAAAAACTCGACCTCGGCGTTTACGAGAAAAAATTCCGCGCGAATAAAAAAGCCTGGGCGAACTTCAACAAGATGATCGCCTCGTACCGCAAGCCGGCGATCTGGTGGGTGATCGGCGCGAAACAGGAAGCGACACGCGAACGCCGCTTGAAAACGCTGATCGAATATTCTGAAAGAGGCGAAAAGATTCCTCCGCTGCAACGACCGTCCGATAAAAAGACTGCGTCTGTCAAAAAGAAATCCGCGAAATCATCCGTGTCGAAAAAAGGCCGCTGAGGCGCGGAGAGCGCAGAGAAAAAAATCCGCGTAATCAGCGTAATCCGTGGCTAAAATAATCTGCGCAATCGGCGGCCAAAAAAAATGCCCCGTAGGGTCTACGGAGCACATAGGGGCTATGGGGGATTGGAATTGAATGATCTTCGCTAAAATGCGGATTCATTCCGATCAGCGGAGCGAAAATGATTTAACGGCTGCTTTGAATGAGGGAACGGCAGCTTCCCGGAAAAAGCGGCTAACGTGCCAATACCTTTACTGCTTCATACGCTTCCGCGGCGATCTCTTCGGCAAACGAAGCGTAATCGAACAGCAGGTCGTGCACGAGGTTGCGGTCGGGTAAAATTTTCGCCGTGTATTGCTCCAGCAACCATTGGCGCCCCATCCGTCGCAGCTCTTCGAACTGCTCGTAGCTGTCGATGCGGAAGTAGGAAGCGCCGTTCAGGTAACGCCGGTACTGCGGGAACGCGATTTCTTTCATGCACCACAAATTTACGGCCGCTTACCGTTAATTTCGCAGTACACCCTTCATGGAAAGTTTCCTGCAGAAAGTCGCCGATCACCTGCTCGCCTCTTACGGGCGCGAACTGGAATCGTTATGCGTGGTGCTGCCGAACCGCCGCGGCGGACTTTTCCTGAAACGTCATCTCGCGTCGAAGATCGAAGGGCCGGTATGGGCGCCGGCCATTTATTCCATCGAAGATTTCATCTGGGAGCTTTCCGGTCTGCGGCAAACGGACATGGCCGAACAGCTCTTCATGCTGTATACGGTTTACAAAAACTGCGAAGGCGCGAATGCAGAAACGTTTGACGCATTCTGTAAATGGGCGCCTACGCTGCTCAGCGATTTCAACGAAGCCGACAGCTGTCTCGCCGACGCGGAAAAATTATTCGGCAACCTCAGCGATATCCGCGCCATCGAAAACTGGAGCCTCGGCCAGGGCGTGCTCACCGATTTCCAGAAGCAATACCTGCATTTCTGGAACCGCATCGGCGAATGGTATCGACAGTTTCGTGCAGTGCTCGCCGCTGAAAACAAAGGCTACACCGGCCTCGCCTACCGCGCTGCTACCGAGCGCATCACGCAGGAAAATCACGGCGTGAAATGGAAGAAGATCATCTTCGCCGGTTTTAACGCATTAAATCCTGCGGAAGAAAAAATATTCGCCGTACTGCAGGACAGCGGTCGCGCCGAATTGCTTTGGGACGCCGACCGTTATTTTCTCGAAGACAGCGCGAATGAAGCGGGACGGTTCCTGCGTCGTTATCGCCACAGCTACTTCCGCCCCGCTCCCGGCGACCGCGGCTTCCAACACATCGAAGACCGCTTATCCACCGAAGCGAAACAAATAACGATCGCCGGTGTGGCGCGCATGGTTTCGCAATCGAAAGCAGCCGTGCATTTTCTCGAGACGCTCGATCCGCAAAAGCGTTATTCGCCTGCAACGGCGATCGTGCTGTCGGATGAGCAATTGCTTCTGCCGCTGCTGCACGCGCTTCCCGACGACGCGCAGCACATCAACATCACGATGGGTTTTCCGCTGCGCTACACGCCGGTGGCTACGCTCGTGAACGCGTTGTTCCAGCTCAATGAAAATGCGCAGCGCTTTCACATCCGCACGCGCGAAGGCGAGATCAAATTTTACCACAACGATCTCATCCGCCTGCTGCGTCATCCGTACGTGCGACAACTCACGGCCGGTTCCGGTTTGTGCGAGCAGCTGGAACGGCACATCACGCGTTTCAACATCATCTTCTCCTCTGCCGGGCAATTGCGAAAAGCCGCCGGTGAAAATGGAAGCGCCTTCGATCTGTTCGCGGCTTTCCTTTCACCCTGGGAGACGGCCGGCAACGCGCTCGACGGCTTGAAGCACATCATCGAATTGCTGCGTCCCGGTTTCGCGCCGAAGGAAAATGAAACGTTCAGCATCGAAACGGAATATTTATTTCAGCTGAGCCTGATCGTCAACCGCGCGCGAACGCTGCATGAAAAATGGGGCATCGCCGGCGACCTGAAATATTTACGGGCGCTCATCAACCAGCAGCTCGCTTCCACCACGCTGCCGTTTTACGGAGAGCCTGTCGCAGGTTTACAGATCATGGGATTGCTTGAAACACGCACGCTTGATTTCGAAAACGTGATCCTGCTTTCCGCGAATGAAAATTTATTGCCCGGCGGACGCACGCAACCTTCGTTCATCATTTACGAATTGCGCAAAGCGTTCGGCATGCCGGTGTGGAACGATAAAGATGCGTTCAGCGCGTTCAACTTTTATCATTTGCTGCAGCGCGCGAAAAACATTTTCATCGTGCACAACACGTTCCAGGACACGTTCGGCTCGAGTGAAAAAAGCCGTTTCGTGACGCAGCTGCTGCACGAGCTGAACGTGGCGAATAAAAACGCGGTGATCACGGAAACCGTTTTCGACGCCGGCATTCCGCTCGCTTCTGCCGCGCCCGAGCCGATCCGCATTCCGAAAGATGCGCTGGTAATGGAAAAGCTGAACGAGCTGGCCGAAGCGGGGCTTTCGCCTTCGCTGCTGAACAGCTATCGTTCGTGCGGGCTGCAATTTTATTTTCATTACGTCGCCGGTTTGCGCGAGCCGCAGGAAGTGGAAGAAACGATCGAAGCGAACACGCTCGGCCAGATCATTCACGGTGCGCTGGAAGAACTTTTCAAGCCCGTGTTGAACCAGCCGCTGACGCCTGCGTTTCTCGATGAAGCGAAGAAGCTCGCCGCGCACACCTGCGATGCCATGTTCGCGAAACATTTTTCCGCGGAGGAATCATCGTCCGGGAAAAACCTGCTCGCGCGCCGCATCGCCACGCGTTACGTCACGTCGTTGCTCGACGAAGAAAAGAAGCGATTGAAAACGGCGCCTTTCTCGATTGCCGCACTGGAAACGGATCTTCGTTATACGCTGCTTGTAAATGAAAAACCCGTAGCGCTTCGCGGGCAGGCCGATCGCATCGACCAGACGAACACGTACACGCGTCTCATCGATTACAAAACCGGCAAGACGGAAAAGAAAGAGCTCGTCGTCAAAGAGTGGAGCGAGATCGTCGACAATCCCGAAGTGCATAAAAGTTTCCAGCTGCTCATGTACGCGTGGCTCTACGCGCGCATCAACGGCGGCAGCGCACCGATTCAATCGGGCATCATTTCCTTCCGGAAACTGAAAGAAGGATTGATGCCCGTCAGCGCGCCTTCGCATTCGGGCAACGGCGATTTTTTATTTCCGGAAACACTCGACGAATTCGGAAACGCGCTTTCGCAATTGCTGGAGAACCTCTACAATGAAAAGCTGGACTTCGTGCAAACGGACGATAACAGCATTTGCCGGCTCTGCGTATTTAGTGCGGTGTGCAGACGGAATTAAAAATTGAACCACGGAGACACGGAGATTGCGATTTCGTCTAAGCGTTCCATTTATTTATGCTTTCGCTTTTCTTTCCTTTCCCTCTCCTCTTTCTCGTCGAGTTTCGCTTTTAAACGTTCGATCTCGTTGAGCAGCATTTGCATTTGTCGCTGGAGGCGCTCCATTTCGTCTTTCGTTGCATAGCCGTAAGGAATCCGCGGTTCCATCACGTGACGCGAAGCGTAATGCTCGTCGAAGAATTCGCAGATGTTTACTTCGAGCACTTCGGCGATGCGGATCAACCGGCTGGTGTTGGCGTCGGTTTCCCCGCGTTCGATCTTCGCGTAAGCGCCGCCGGTTATCCCGAGATCATGCGCCACATTCGCCTGGCTGAGGCCTTTTGCTGCCCGTATTCTGCGGATCCGTTCGCCGATTTGTTTGTTCACGAATCCAAATTTCCTAATCCTATACGGGAGAAAATGTCGAACAGGGATCGTTAATTGTCCTTAAAAGACACTAATTGTATTAATGGTATATTTGGGCTCAGCCTCGACTGTGCCCACGCTTCACTGGATCGGAAAAGAAAAAGTTGTCGCCCATCACCTGGACGTGCCTTTTCACGTGCTGAAGCATCAATATGGGTTTACCGAAAACGGCAAGCAGGAATTGCCGTCGGGAAGCGGAAACAAAATTATCCACGGGGACAATCTTGTAGCGTTAAAAGCACTATTGCCCGAGTACGAGGGACGGGTTAAATGCATTTACATCGACCCGCCGTACAATACGGGCAACGAGAATTGGGTCTACAACGACAATGTGAATGATCCGCGCCTCGCGAAATGGCTGCACGAAGTCGTCGGCAAAGAAGGAGAAGATCTCAGCCGCCACGACAAATGGCTGTGCATGATGTACCCGCGGCTGAAGTTGCTGCAT
This sequence comes from uncultured Flavobacteriales bacterium, assembly GCA_946478675.1. Next base: position 17,198 of record CAMLEF010000014.1, read on the forward strand.
AAATTACTCTCGGCCGACGGAGCAATTTTTATTTCTATCGATGATAACGAGCTGGCGAATCTCAAGCTGATCATGGATGAGATTTTCGGCGCCGCAAACTTTGTCGACTTTTTCTCCTGGCAGAAATCGGATACGCCTGCGAACCTTTCGTACAAAACGAAGAAAGCCGTGGAGTATGTGGTCTGTTATCAAAAACAGAAAAACCGCATCAAGTTCAAAGGTCTGCAGAAAGAAAGCGGCAGCGACAACCCGCTGATCAAACCCGGCAATTCGACGAAGACGCTGCTGTTCCGTAAAGAATGGGTGAAGACGAATTTCAAAGAGGACGTTCGTTTTGCAAAAGGCGTTTACGGAACGAAAAACAACCCGGTAGAGCTGCTCGACGATATTGAAATTAAAAACGGCGTTATACAGCAGGATTTTTCATTGCGCGCGAATTTCATCTGGCTGCAGGAGAAACTGGCGGAAGAAGTGGCGAACGGAACGGAAATCCGGATCAAAACGAAAACGCTGGTTCCTTCTTATGATAAAGCGAATTACGAGCCCGAAGTCCCGTGGAATCTCATCGACACTTCCTTCGGTGTAGGAACGACGCAACAGGGCGGCGATTTGCTGCGGTCGATCTTCGCGGAAAAAGTTTTTGATTTCCCCAAGCCGCCGTCGCTCATCGAATACCTCGTCGATTTTCTCTGCGAGCGAAACGACATTGTTCTCGATTCGTTCGCCGGTTCAGGAACGACTGCACATGCAGTGCTCAACCTCAATAAAAGAGACGGCGGCAACCGGAAATTCATCCTGGTGCAGGTCGATGAGAACGACAAATCCGGGAATCCCGTCAACATCGCGGAGACGATCACGAGCGAACGTGTCCGACGCGTCATCCAGGGTTACGGCGATACGCCCGGCACCGGAGGCGGCTTCGATTATTACGAGCTCGGTCCTACGCTGTTCACGCCGGATGGGGAATTGAACGAGCTCGCGGGCCAGGAAAATATTTTCCGCTACATCTGGTACAGCGAAACGCATCAACGCTTTTTCCGCGTGCAGTCGCGCAACGAATACCTGCTCGGCTGGCACAACGGCACGGTGTATTATTTCGCTTACGATCCCGACGGCACCACCACGCTCGATCATAAATTCCTCTCGACGCTCGATCCGCAATTCTACGGCGAGCAGTATATCATCTACGCCGACAATTGCCTGCTGTCGCGCGAATTCATGGAAGAGAAAAATATCATTTTCAAAAAGATCCCGCGGGACATTACGAAACTCTGACCATGGAATTAAAATCCTACCAGCAGGATGCGCTGAACAACCTCGACGAATACCTGCGCCGGGTGCGGAAAGCAGGTTACGCCGCGGCGTTCAATCAATTCTGGGAAGAGCGGCTGGGGCCTTACAACCCGCTCGAAGGAAAAGGCATGGAGCCGTACCGCGATGATCTTCCGGGCGTGCCACACGTTTGCATCAAAGTGCCGACAGCCGGCGGTAAAACGTTCATTGCGGCGAATGCGATCGATGTGGTGTATCGTTATTACCGCCACGATATGGCCAAAGCGGTGGTGTGGCTGGTGCCTTCGGTAACGATCCTCGAGCAGACGCTGAAGAATTTGTCCGATCCCGCGCATCCTTACCGGCAGCGCATCAACACGCATTTCAACAGCCGCGTCGAAGTGTTCGGCAAGGAAGATCTCCTGCAGGGCAGCAGCTTCAACCCGGTTACCGTGCGGGAGCAGCTGAATATTCTCGTGCTCAGCTTCGACTCGCTTCGGAGCCGGAAGAAAGAAGACCGTAAGTTTTACCAGGAGAACGGACAGCTCGCGCCCTTCGTGCTTAACGACGGTGACAACGAGCACGTGCTGCCCGGCACCGAAGAGTCTGCGCTGATCAACATCATCCGCAAGTTGAAGCCGCTTGTGATTGTCGATGAAGCGCACGGTGCGGTAAGCGAGCTGAGCGTGGAGATGCTGAAGAACCTGAACCCTTCGTTCGTGCTCGACCTGACGGCAACACCGCGCGCAAACAGCAACATCATCAGCTTTGTCGATGCGCTCGCTTTGCGGAAAGAGAACATGGTGAAGCTGCCGGTGATCGTCTACAACCACAACGACCGCAACGCAGTCATCGAAAACGCGATCAACCTGCGGGCGCGGCTCGAGGAAGATGCGAAAGAAGAAGAGAAGAACGGCGGCGCTTACATCCGTCCCATCGTGTTGTTCCAGGCGCAAACGAAGACTGCGGAAAACAACGTGACGTTTGAAAAGATCCGCAAAGTGCTGCTCGACCTGCAGATCCCTGCCGAACAGATCAGGATAAAAACGGCAGAGATCAATGAGCTGAAAAATACCGACCTGCTCTCGCGTGATTGCCCGGTGCGCTTCATCATCACCGTGAATGCGCTGAAAGAAGGCTGGGACTGCCCGTTCGCTTACGTGCTGGCTTCGCTTGCCGACCGCACTTCTTCGATCGACGTGGAGCAGATCCTCGGTCGCATTCTTCGCCAGCCGTATGTAAGGAAACACGACAAGCTGTTGCTCAACTGCTCGTTCGTGCTCACCTCTTCGGGAAAGATCATCGACGTGCTCGATCGTATCGTCCAGGGATTGAACAAAGCCGGTTTCAGCAGCCACGATTACAAGCTCGCGAATGAGCTGCCGGTGGAAGCGATCGTAAAGCAGGAAGCGGTGCAGGAACAGCTGCAACTCACGGAAAGCGAACCGGAATTTTCAGTGAACACGGACGCTATTCATATCGGGGAAGAGCACGCAGAAAGTCCTGCGCTGAAAACCGTAGAGACGCAGGCGATCGCAGCCGTTGAGCAGATGGAGCGCCTGGTGGAAGAGCGTGCGTCTTCAGGAGAAGTTTTGTCGTTTGAAATCGAAAGCAAGGTGACTTACTACGAAATGAAAGAGGCTTTCGCCGAAACGGCAAAGTCGATCAGCCTGCCGCAATTCTTCCTGAAAGTTCCGCCGAGCCCGCTGCTGTTCGGTGACGAAGAACAGTTCGTGTTTCTTTCGAAAGAAAACCTGCTGCAGGATTTCCGCCTGAGCCAGAAAGGCCACGACATTCATTTCGAAATGATCGACCCCGAGCTGTTTGCTGTCGATCTCGAACAAACGACAGGCGACGACTTTACGCCGACATTCAACCGTTTGCCGCGCAAAGACCAGGACCCGATCGTCAGCTACATCGTTGCACAGCCTCGCGAGAACCAGGTAAAGCTGCTGACCGGGCGATTGGTCAGTCTCATCGATATCCGGTCGATTGCAGACAAAGAGATCGCCGCCTACGTGAAAAAAATTGTCGCTGATTTTACGCCGCAGCAATTCACGGATGTGCTTTATCACATTCATTCGTATGCCGACAAGATCCGCGACAAGATCAATGTGCTGGCCGCGGTGTATGCGGAAGAACGGTTCCGGATGGATATTGCAGCAGAACAAATCGTGGCGCGCCCGAATTATCATCTGCCGGAGCGTATCCGCCCGACACGTCTTGCTCCTGCAATCGGGAAATCACTGTATCGTTCCGAAGCTGCCATGAACCCGTTCGAATCGGAAATGATCGCTGCGATCGCCAATTGCCCGAACGTGCTTTTCTGGCACCGCAATCCTTCCAACGGTTTTTACATCAACGGCTACACGAAACATTATCCCGATTTTATCGTCTGCACCGAATCGCGCAGGATCATCGTGATCGAAACCAAAGGTGATTTCCTCGACGGAAAGAATACGATGTCGAAGATCACGCTGGGCAGCCAGTGGGAAAAACAGGCCGGCCCGCAGTACAAGTATTTTATGGTCTTCGAAGAAAAAGAAGTGCCCGGCGCATACACCTTGCCCGGCATGCTGGATATTATCGGCAAGCTTTAAACTCCTGGCGCTGTCGGAAATAGTTCAGCAATAACCGACATTGAACCCGGAACGTTAAACCCGAAACTTTTTCAGATATCCGCCCACATCCGAAGCAAATTGCTCCAGCTTTGAAGTAGCAGCTGCGTTTCTTTTCCCTGCGGATTTTCTTTCGCCATCGTTTCGTGCATCTATTGCAGATCGGCGAGAATCTGGCGCTGCTCGCCGGAACGCACCGCGCATTGCATCCACGTCACCACCGCGCGACGCTGCCCGCTCTTCACTTCATTCACGCAATGCACGTACTGGCAGGGATACACCACCACTTCGCCTGCTGCGGGTTTGTAAGTGCGCTCGCCGCTGTCGGTTCGGATGACGAGCTCGCCGCCTTCGTACGTGGACGGATCATCAATGAAGATCGTCATCGCAAGATCGGTGCGCACGGCGGGATTGCCCATGATCGGCGCATCGACGTGCCAGCCGTAGCCCATGCCGGTTTCGTATTTGCTGAAGAGCAATTGGTACACGCGCGAAACGTAAAACGCCAGGTTGAATTTCGGCTCGCTCACCAGCGCCGTGCCGATGAGCTGCTGCAGCTGCGGAAGCACCGTGCGGTCGTTGAGGTCGACCTGGAAATTATTCTTGACGAGCTTCGCGGCATCGGTAGCTGTTGTTTTGCCGTCGACATACGGAGCGGCATCGAGCAGGCTGCGGACCATTTCGAGGGTTTCTGCATTCAGCAGGCGGAATTGGTGCACGTGTTGTGACATGACGATAAATTTTGCGCCAAGCTACACAAGAATGCGTGAAATGCGTCAGGGAACAATGAAAGAAGAAAATTACAGAAGACGAACAAACGCAGCTCGCGGCGCAATGAATTGCTGCAGTTGAAGAAAAAATATCAGGAGCGATGGCAACAATTCGTGCACGCAGCGTATCATTCAGCGGCTGCGCATTTTTGGTTCACGACGATAATTTCCTTTCCCGGCGCCGGTTTTACAGGTGCAGGATTTTTTGAGCGGACGCAGCTCTTCCGCCGATTAGTGATTTTTCGCTTCTTTTTTGTCACTTTTTAGCGCATCTGCATTATTAAAAAGTCCCTGTCCCTGTTAACTTTGAATATATGAATCAACTCCAAAGGCTTTTCCTAACGGTCATTGTCCTCTTTCCCTTTTTGGCGACTGCGCAACAGGTGCCGAATATGGACAATTACCAACCGGCCCGCTCCAATGGTCCGCTGCCGAAAGATTTCCTGATGACGACCGTTCAGAAGTACGAACGCGACAAGCAGAAGATCAACCAGGCGCAGGACCAAAGCATGCAGAAGGCCGAAGAAACTTTCTACCTGCAAACGAACTATTCGGTCGACCAGCTCCGTTTCAGCGGAAGCGTGCTGGTGAACGACTCGATGGGCCAGTACGTCAATCGTGTTGCCGACTCGCTGCTGCTGAAGCAGGATCCGGAACTGCGCAGGAAGCTCAGCTTCTACATTCTTCGTTCTTCGGCAGTAAACGCGTTCACCACCGACCAGGGCGCGATCTTCGTGACGGTGGGACTGCTCACGCGTTTGCATAATGAAGCGGAGCTGGCGTACGTGCTCGCGCACGAGGTCATCCACTACAAGCGTCATCACGTGCTTACCGGTTACGTCGAAGGCGTGAAAGCGCGCGAAGGCATCGACCAGTACGAAGCGACGACATTCGAAAACCGTTTCCTCAAGCGCCACCGTTATGCGCGCAGCCAGGAATCGCAGGCCGATGAAGAAGGCTTCGAGCTGCTCGTGAATTCGAATTACGATCCGGATGCCGCGATCGGCGCTTTCGATATTCTCGCGCTCGCCGATGCGCCGTTCAGCGATACGACCTTCACGAAAACATTCTTCGAATCGCCGTACTTCGTTTTCCCTTCGAAATACCAGCCGGACACCGTGAAAGCGATCCATCCGCAGGACGAAGACGAAGATGACGATCTCGCTACGCACCCGAGCGTTTACAAGCGCCGCAAAACGATCCTGCGAAAATTCCACAAGCTCCCGGGAACGGATAGCACCGGGCAAACGTTCCTCGTTTCCGAAACGATGTTCTGGCGCGTGAAAGCGATGGCGCGTTTTGAAGAATGCGCGGAGCACACCGGCGACGGCGAATACCAGGAAGCGATGTACGCCGATTTTGCAGAGCAGCAAACGTATTTGCACAACCATTATCTCGAACGCGAAATGGTGCGCGCGATGTACGCCGAAGCGATCCGCAAAAACCGCCTGTTTAATTTCAACGACCTCAACGCGCTGCTGCAGGCGCTTTTCTCCGGCGGCATGAGCGCGGGAGACGAAGAGCGGCCGGTCGGTGAGCAGGGAAGAATGAAAGCGTTCGTAGACAAGACCGATGCAACCGGCTGGAATGTGGCGGCGCTGAATTACGCGTGGGCCGTGCACAAACGTTATCCCGACGACGTTGACGTGACGAACTGGTGCCGCGGGCTCATGCGCGAGCTGACGGTGAAAAACGATATCCGTTCGAAAGATTTCGAGAAAACGGACAGCGCGTTCATCGCCATCGGCAACAAAGCGCTGAACGATACAGCCATTGCCCGCAAGATCAAATACGACACGCCGTCAGGACGGTTCCAGGCCGCGATCGATCACCTGAAAAAAGATTCGCTCGATCATTATCACTACTGGCAGTTCGCTTTCATCGAGCAGCTGAAAGATTCGGAATTCGTGCAGATGTTCCGCTGGGCGGAGAACTATGCCGACAGCCTCGAGCTGGACGATTCGCTCTGGTATGAAAAGAGCAAACACGAACGCCAGAAGCTGAAAGCCGAATACCGCGCGGAAACGCAAGGTCCGCAGGGACTTTCGAAAATTGTCGCCGTCAACCCGATCTACATTGCTTACGACGACCGCGATGAAAATTCCGACGTCGACGTGCGCAAAACGCTGGAAGGTCACGACGCACTCATCGAGGAAATGCGAAAGAGCGCAGCCATGAACGGCATCGACTTACAATTCCTCGACGCTGATAACATGGACACGAACAGCGTCGATCGCTTCAACGATCTGATGACGGCCAGCGAATGGTTCGACCAGCGCGACGAGTTCGGCGACAACCAGATTCTTCCCTACCCGCAGGAATCGATGAAAGCGATCGCGGAGAAATACGGCACGCGTTATTTCATGTGGTCGGCGTACATCACCTACACGGAGAAACGCAGCGTTGGCGGAAAGATCGCGAACGTGCTCGGCATGGCGTTTACACCGGTTGCGCCGCAGCTTGCGTATCGCCTCTTCGCACCGCGTCAGGATATTTATTACATCGCCATCGTGTATGATGTCGTCAGCGGCAAGCCCGTCTTCGCGCAACGCACGAAAATGGAAAACCAGCGCGTCACGAAAGACCGCATGCGTTTGCACGTGTTCGATCTCATGCGTCTTCTTTCGAAACCCAAAAAGACCGCCTCCAAATGAAAAAGCTGCTGATCTCTTTTGCGCTGACTGCTTCACTGGCGGCAGCGGCATCCCCGGCTACGGCTCCCATGCGCGGCACGGGCGGTTATCTCGGGCATCGTTTCATCATCGGCGGCGAGCTGAACGTTTCGCCGTTCTACACTTCGCTGCAGGATTTTTATACGAAGTATAATTTCCAGTACGGCGGAAACCTCAGCATCATCACCGGCCGCTATTCGCAAATCGGGCTGAGCTACAACCGCTGGTCGCTCGGCAACAACCAGGTGTTCGAAGGCAACTTCGTCGCATCGGACCGCGTGGAAGGCACGCAGTACGGTTTGACCTGGCGCCAGTTCCGCAAGAAGCGCGGCGGCCTCGCACCGATCGGGAAATTCTACGACATCTCACTCGGTTATTCGCAGAACAAATTCATCGCCGGAAACGATAATCCCGACGTGCTATACGGCAATGCGGCGTGGCTCCCCGTCTCTTCCGACATGATCACCGCGAGCATCGGCTTCGGCGCGCAGCACGTATTCTGGGATCACCTCGTCACCAGCACCGGCGTTCGCTTCGGCGCACCGATCTTCCAGGTAAGCCAGAAGAACGGGCAGCATTACGGCGATTTTATTTACAACCGCATGCTGTACAAAGATTGCTTCTCGGTGTTCTTCGGCGTGGGATTGTTGATCTGAAAAATAAAACCGCTAAGACGCAAAGAAGGGCGCAAAGGTCTTGATGATCTTTGCGCCCTTCGCGTCTTCCTGCCCGACTGCGTCATTCAGGCGGGTGCGGTTATTTTTTACATCCCGCGTTCCGAATCGGAAGCCGGCTTACCGTCATTCCTTCCGTTTGCGTTGTGTTTCTTCTCGCGCACCGGCTTTTTCATTTTTGAAAACACCTTTTTGTAGAACGCCTGCGTCACATCTTTCTCTTTGCCGCGCTTCACCTTTTCATGACGCACTTCGATCACCTCGCCGGTTTTCAGGTCGAGGATCGCGCTGTCGTAATAATACTTGTGGCGCGGGATGAACGCGCGGATCGCGGGCACTACGGCAATACACGAAACGCCGAACCAGAACGGATGCTGGATCTTCTTGAAGTAATTCGTCTCGACCGTCGTGAACATGACGTAGCGCGTGTGATACTTCTTCATGATGGAATCCGCCTGCGCCTGGTTGTTCACCGTCCACGCGAAATCGTGCGAGCCGTGCTGCATCTTTTCGAAGAACCATTCGTTCAGCGTCGCCATATCGGAGAACGCATCGTCGCTCGTGCTGTCCATCGTCATCGGGTTGAGCACGATCGCTTCCACACCGGCGTTCTTCGCTTCGGTGGAGATCACAGTGCTCATGCGGATCTGTCCTTCTTCGCTCGCCGTGTAATCCTGGTCGGGATCTTCGTTGCGATCAAGTTGTCTGTACTCTTCGAAATCGGGACCGACCACGATGATGCGATCGATACCGTAACCGGAATTCTCTTCGGCTTCCGCTTCCGCTTTGCGTTCTTCTTTCGTCTGGTCTTCGAGCAGTGACATATCCGGCCCGGAAACAAGGCTCTGCCGGTTATCTGTGTAGTATTTGAATTTGTTGACGAACTCCGAATCCTTCAGCATCTCGACAAAAGCGAACTTGGTGAAACGTTCTTTCTCCGAAGTCAATTTGAATTTGTCGAGGCGCGAGAATTTCGAATCGCCGGTCTCGCCGGTTTCCTGCGCGCGCTGCAGCGAATCCTTGCGCAGCTCTTCGCGGGCCTGGTCGGGCGTGATCGTGGAGAAATAGCTGATGTGTAAATTCTGTCGGTTCACCAGCATCGAAAGCAGGCTGTCGCACAGCAGCGATTGCAGCGAATCTTTCGGGTCCTGCTTGTGAATGCTCCAGTTGTAGCTGAGCGCAAGCACCGTCAGCTCGTCGGGTTCGATCTCGTGGAAAAGATGAAACAGCTGCTGTTGCTGGCCGGTGTAATTTTTAAAATCGGGAACGCGATAATAGCCCGAACGGTTCAGCATCGAATAGCGGCCGCCGTAAGTTCCGTAGAATCCCCAGAAGCCGAAATCGAAAAGTCCGCCGCCGTTGCCGCTCTGATCGTAAGCAGCAAGATTGTACAAAGCGCGACCGATGATCTTGTGAAAATAAATATCGTTCGGGTGACGCTGCAGCATCATGTACGAGCAGTAGATCGCTTCGGGATATTCGCGGTTCTCGAGATACAACCGGCAAACTTCGTAGCGCGATTTCTCGCGGCAGCTCAGGAAATCGTCTTTCGACACGATGAAGAGATGGCCGTCTTTATTCGAAACCGTATCGAGCACCGTCATCAGCGCCATGCGACGCTTGCGTACGTTCGGATGTGTGCTGCCCTTGTCGTCGTAATTATCGTCCGAATAGATCGGGTCCACTTCTTTCATGAAATAGCCCGCCGGAATTTTCATGTAATCGTGATTGAAGAACAGCGTATCGAACGGCATGTCATCGAACGGAAGATCGGCGTACTCGAGCACGTCGAACGAACGCAGCGCTTCTTTCTTGCTGTACTTCGAATGCATGAACAATTCAAAACCGAGATGGTCCGCTTCGAGCTCCTGCTCCTGGTTGTAGGAGAGGTACGACGACTGCAGCAGGTACACCGGCTTGTTGTCTTTGCGCTTGAGGTTTTCACGGTTGAGATAACCTTTCAGCATATGCTCGCGGCGGTAATGCGTGATCTCGTGGCAGAGAATAAACGCGAGCTGCGCTTCGTTCTCCAGCTGCGAAAGCAATCCCATCGTAATGAGGATCGTTCCGGTTGCAGAAGTATACGCGTTCGGAGTAGGCGATTTGTAAACGTAGAAATGCAATTTCTTCAGCGTTTCCGGATCATCCTTCAGCACTTCCGCGCCCACCTTGCCGACGTAATCGCTGAGCGAATCGTTGAAGAGCACGAAACCGGAAAGCATACGCTGTTCGGAATAGTAGCTCATCTCGCGCATGAAATCCTCTTCCTCTTTCGAAACAGGATTTCCCGCCGCATCACGCCGCTCGATTTCTTTATCGACGGTCATGTAGCTGGGGCAGCGATAAAAAACGGGCAGCGGGCCTTTCGGAACAAGCGGTCCCGTCGTCTGGGAAAAACCGGCGGCAGCAACCAGCAACAGCGCGGCAGACAAAATGAATTTACGCATGAATAAAGCGGGCGTTGATTTCTTCCGAAGTTACGGATTTATAGAGGGGAAGCCGGTGTTTTAACGAATATTGACAGTAGGAGTTGCGAAGGTACGGGGTGCATGTTGCGATTGGGAAAGCGCGTGATGCGTCGTTTGCGTCGACAGCAATTTCCCCGTTTGTTCGAGCGGAGTCGAGAACCTGTTTCATTCTAATGCGAAAGGTTCTCGAC
>CAMLEF010000015.1 GCA_946478675.1 uncultured Flavobacteriales bacterium
GAAACACCGGCGCTTCGCGGTTCAACGCTTGTGCCGTTGCATCCCATCGCTCTTTGCCGAGCTCCTGCTCCGCCAGCGCATCCAGCCAGTCGGGATACGACTCGCGCATTTTACGGATGCGGGAATATTTCACCAGTCGCTCCGACACCGGGCCCTCTCCCGACGGAGCGGATCCGCTTTTGTAAATGCGTTTCCACTTGTGCCAGGTTTCCACCAGCAGCTTCACGTCGTTCACCGATTCGAACTCGTCCTGGCCAAGCGCCGTCACCAGCGGTCGCCAGTAACGCACGATCCCGTAGAAACGATTCGCCAGCTCGGCCCGCACGCGCTCGTCTTTTATTTTGTGGCGGCGAAACGTTTCGTTCAGTGCGCGATCAGCGGCAATGCCTTTCTGCACGAATGCAGCAAGCGTTTCTTTGAGCAGTGTAAGCGAATTGGAGGGAGATGGTTTCATGAAGGAAGTTGCGTGGTGCACGTTGCGATGGTGCGACGTGACGTGGTGCGGATGTGATTTGTAACGAGACAAAGGTACGCGCTATTTATCCCAATCCCATCCGCACCTTGCACCCCGCAACTCCGCACCTCCATTTAATTACCTTTGGCGCGGATGCACACGATCACTTTTTTCAAAGAGGTTCACCTGGGCGGATTAGTGCTGCGCGACCCGGTGACGGCGATCACGAACGTTTTCATTTTTCTTGCGGGGCTCTGGTGCTGGCGGCGACTGCGCGGTCGTGAAGAAGCGTACGTCCGTTCGTGGCGATTGTTTTTTCTTTTTCTCGGCATCCCGGGGCTCATCGGCGTGATCGTGCACGGCTTCTCTTATTATACGAGCGAGCAAACGCACCTGTGGATCTGGCTCGGCATGGGCATCATCCAGAACCTCGGCATCAGCTTCGCGCAGATCGGAACGGTGCAGCACTATTTTCCGAAACAACGCACCTGGCTCATCGCGTTGGTGCTGCTGCAGTTTGTCGTGCTCAGCTATTTCTTCGTTCACCTGGCGATGTACAAAGCCGCGAAATGGCACGTCGCGATCGGGTTGCTGCCGGTGATGGGCTGGAGCTTTTACCAATGGGCAAAAGGCAATCGCGCTGCGCGATGGATCGCGCTCGGTATTGCGGTGTCAGGAATTACCGTGGCGGTACACTCGTTCAAAATTTCGATCAGCGAGCAATGGTTCAATTATAATGACATTGCCCATTTCCTGATCGTCGCGAGCCTGCTGCTGATGGTGCGCGCGTTCCTCCCGGAAAAAAATTCTGCAAAAACTCCGTCCGTGTAATCTGTGATCGCCACGAATTACGCGGATTGCGCGGATTTGAAACACAACCGTTCTTCGTAAATACGTACAGCCTTTTTACTTCTCGAGAAAAATCCGGTCGGTGCCGTCGAAGCGCGGCGATTGAATGCTGAGGATCTTCAGCGGTTCCTGCGAAGTCACTTTTGCGGAATGCGGCGTATTCTTCGGAATAAAGATCACGTCGCCGGGTTTGATATGAATGGTTTTGTCGCCGAGCACCATGTCCGCTTCGCCGGAGATGACGTAGACCTGTTCCGTATGCGACACGTGCTTGTGCAGCTTCACTTCTTTCTTCACGATGATCACAAAGCTGCTCGATAAAGAATCGCTGTACAGCGGCTTGTTGTAGACATTCTCCGTGGAAGCCGGCGCTTTTACCGTGTCGATCGATTGCTGGTTTTGCGCGAAAGCAAAAACGGGAAAGAGGAAAAGGAGCAGGAAGAAGAGACGTTGCATAACGTTGCAGGTTGACGCAACCAAATTAGCATATTCTTACTTTTGGAAAGATGCTTTCGCGGCAACCCTCCCGTCTTTCGCTGTATGCTGTCGTTTTTGCGACGGTGCTTTTCGTCTTCGCGAAAGTGCAGCAGGTTTCTTCCGTGGAGTCGTTCATCCGCGAATCGTACGCGCTGAGCTGGGACAATTACGGCTACTACCTTCATCTTCCCGCTGTCATTATTCATCACGATCCTGGTCTCGAAGATCGCGCGTGGGTGGATTCGCTGAATGCACGTTACCAGAAGGAGCGGCCGTTCTACCAGGTGGCGCCGGGAAAAGACAATCGGTTGGTGAACGTTTATCCCGTCGGCTGGTCGATTGGCTATTCGCCGTTCTTTCTTGTGGCGCATGTAACGGCGGGCTGGTTCGGCTACGCGCGTGATGGATTGTCGGCGCCGTACCAATGGCTCGCGATCATCGCCTGTCTCTTCTACGGATTCCTCGGGCTCTGGCTGCTGCGCAAGATCCTGCTTCGGTTTTTCAATGATCGCTTAACGGCGTTGCTGCTGCTGCTGATCGCGTTCGGCACGAACCTCTTTCATTATGCAACGGCGGATTGCAACCTGCCGCATATTTTTCTTTTCGCGGTCGACAACGGTATTTTACTGCTCACAATCCGCTGGCTTGAACGACCGAAGAAACGTTACGCGCTTTTCATCGGCCTGCTGCTGGGACTGGCGACAATCACGCGTCCTTCCGAAATCGTGTGGGCGCTGGTGCCGCTGCTTTGGAGCAACGGATCGTTCCGCGAAAAATTCCGGATGCTCCGCGAACGTGCCGTTGATGTCTTGCTGTTGATTGCGGGAATGATCGCTGTCGGTTCGTTGCAGCTCGTTTACTGGAAATACACGAGCGGGCATTGGTTCTCGTTCAATCATACGGAAGGTTTCGATTTCTTCCGGCCGTTCACGTGGAAAGTTTTATTCAGCTACAAGAAAGGCTGGCTGCTGTACACGCCGCTGATGATTTTTGCGATTGCGGGAATGGCGCTGCTGCGAAAAAAGAAAAACGGCTTGCTGCTGCCGGTGCTTCTTTTTTTCCTCACGAACCTCTGGTTCATCTCGAGCTGGGAATGCTGGTGGTACGCCGGAACGTTCAGCCAGCGTCCGTTCGTGCAATCGTACGGCATGATGGCGTTGCCGCTCGGTGTGTTGCTGGAACAACTTTTCCGCAGGAAGATCGCGATGGTGATCAGCGGTGCGCTGCTTTCGTTGTGCGTGCTGCTGAATCTTTTCCAGGAATGGCAATTCAATCATGAGATCCTGCACCCGGAGCTGATGACGAAACAGTATTACTGGAAGATCTTCGGGAAAACGCAGCCAGATCCTTCGTGGCGTGATTTGCTGGAAGTCGACCGGGGAAACCTGCCGCCGCTGGAAACGGTTAAAGATCGTTACACGCCGAAACAAATCGCGTTCTCCGATTTTGAAAAGCCTTCGGAAGGAAACGCGACCTGCGACACGATGGGATTCCAGAGTTCGCATTCGCTGCTGCTCGATCCAACGCACGACTTCGGCGCTACGTTCCGTCATCCTTATAACGAGGTGAGCGAGAAAGATCATGTGCGGCTGGTGGCGGAGGCGGAAGTGTTTGCGCCGGATTCGCTGAACGGGAAAGCGTTTTATTTCGTCTTTAATATGACGGGCAGCCGCGGGCAGGCGTATGGTTATGCTTCGGTGGGATTTGATTCTGCTTCGGTGAAGCCCGGGAAATGGATGCACCTGCGTGCGGAGTTCATCACGCCGTTTTTGTTGCATCGTGATGATGTGTTTGGTTTTTCGATCTGGAATGCGAATGGTGCGACGCTGCTCATCGATAATGTGCGGCTGACGGCGTATGAACCGAAAGAAAATTAAACCACGGAGACACGCGGGCACGGAGTTCCTAACAGTTCTCTTGCTATTCCCGCGGGAAATTCTATTTTTGGTTTACACCTTAGCCACCTCTCATGAAATCGTTTCTCCTGCTGGCTCCGGCCCTGCTTCTTTCGTGCGCTTCGTTCGCACAGGTCAAAGTGAAAACCGATGCGCAAACCGAAAACCTCTCGGGGAAAGTGCGCGACGTGCAACAGAAATATTACGCCGTGGAGCACGAAGGCGGGAAAGACACGATCGGCGCGCAATTCGAAACGTCGGGCATGAACTACGCGACTACGTATACGGAGAACGGCTACGTGAGCGAATCGAAAGTGTTTGTTGCCGGCGCGAAACTGGAATCGCGCTATACGATCACGTACGATGCGAACGGGAAAAAATCGGAAGAAACGTTTTATACGGAAGAGAACGAAATCGATTACAAGCTCTCCTATAAATATAGCGCGAAGGGTTTCCTGATGGAAACGAAGAAGACGGATGCGGACGGTGAAGTGGCGGAGAAATATGTGTATGAAGTCGACCCGACGGGCCACCCGGTGAAATATTCATTGTATGACGGTGCGGACGTGCTGGCGGGAACGGCGAAATTCCTGTATGACGAATACGGCTGCTGCATCGAAGAAGATTATTTCGACGCGAAGAACAAGCCGGAGAAAAAAGTGCTGTACAAATACGACGGTCGTCACCTGCGCATTTCGGAAGAGCGTTACGGCGGCGACGGCATGCTGCAAGCGCGTTCACTGATGCAATATGATGCGCGCGAAAATCTTACGCAGCAGCAGAACTTCGACAACAACGGCAAGCTCGTCGAGAAGAATACGTTCTCGTACAACGACCAGAACAACCTCGTGAAGTGGACGAACCTCGGCCGTACGGGCGGCGTGATCTACGAATACACGTATACGTATGTGCTCGATGCGAACGGCAACTGGATCCGCAAGACGGAATACCATAACGGCACCGCGGCGTTTGTGGCGAAGCGGGAGATCAGCTATTATTAAGGAACGCTTTAAGAATTAAAAAAAGTAACCCTCGAAGGTCTGCGAGACCTTCGAGGGTTACTTTTTACGCTTCGCGTGACTTACTACTTCGCCACTTTCACGCGCATGCCTTCGCTATGCGCAGCAAACTCCGGAGCGTACATGCACTGCACCTGCGTGATGCCGTTCGAGAAATCGCCGGCGTGGATCACGGTCAGCGGGTATTCGAAGACGTGCGTGCCTTTCGGGAGATAGTTGAAGAAGAAATCCGTCGAGGCGTCTTTCGTGCTTTCGTAATAGCCGAGGCCGTCCTGGTATTTGTACTGCGAGAGCACATTCACCGGCTCGAAGCCCGACGCGCGCATGTCTTTCATGTGGATGTACTCCATGTCGCGATCGTTGCGCAGCTCGACACGCACGCGGATCTTGTCGCCGGGATGCAGCACGGTTTGTTCCGTGATGGGCTCGATCACCGGTCCGGCATTCGTGTTCTTCACGCGGAACAATTTTTTCGTCACCTGCAGCGGAGTCTGCGCAGGCGTGATCTTGTCCATGTCTTCGAAATACTGCCAGTACATCGCGCCCCACGAAACGCCCGGGCCTGCTTTGCTCACGGTGACTTTGCCCATTTCAGGCTTGATCGCGTCGCCGCTCCACGACGTTTTGAAGTAACCGGTGCCGGCTTCTTCTTTAATGTCCATCTTCTTCGGATCGATCTGCTGCGTGCCGACGACGATCGAAACGTCCGATTCCGTCGCGAGCCAGCTGGTACCGTCGATGAGCAGCGCGTAACACGCATTCGCTGTTGCGGTCGTCGTTTTCCAGTCGTTCGTTTGCTTGTTCTTCAGCAGCCACACGCGCATGTCGTCGACCGACTTCGTATCGTTCTTCACTTCTTTGAACGCTTCGATGAGCAGCGACTGCGTTTCGATCGGCGCCTGGTACCAGTAATAACCGCCGGTGTTCTCTTTCCAGTACATGCCCATCTCTTCGCTGTGCAGCGCGGTTTCGCCGAGCGACTTCATCACATCGTCTGCCGTCTTCGTGTCTTTGTAACGGAAGTTCGCCAGCGCGATCATGCCCTGCATGTAACGGCCTTTGTCCATCCAGTACTTCTTCGACTGTCCCATGAAATAATCGAACGCCTCCTTGTTGCGCTGCGTCATGCTGATCTCGGGGAAGAAACTGCGCGCGTACAAATACTGGATCGCCGTGTAGCTGAGATGATCGTCGTTGATGTGCGCCTTGTCGTATTTCAGGATCCATTCGTAATCTTCACGAATGCGGTTGTCGAGGTAACGCATGCCGTCGCTGACCATGTCCCAGTTGCGGCGATCGTCGCGCACGCTTTTCACACCAAGATGATCGAGATGTCCGAAGCCGGTGATGATGTATTGCGTGACCCAGCGATCGTCCGGCATACCGGCGAACCAGGGCCAGCCGCCATTGGAAACCTGCATCTGGCGAAGCTGGCGCATCGAACGTTCCTGTTCATCCGCCATGCGGTTCAGGTCGAACAGCAACCCGACGCGGCGCTTGCGTTCCGATTCGTCTTTCGCGTCGAGCACCCACGGCGTTTCGGTAAGCACCACGTTTTTCAATTCCTGGTTCTTCTCGAGGTTGGACAGGAACGCGTCGGGGCTCTGCGATTTCCACGTGTCGAACACCGCTTTGATTTTCGGCGACGAATTCGCGATCGTCGTGGCGATGCTGTTCGAATACAAACGGCTGAACGTTTGCTCGGAGCATTCGTACGGGTATTCCATCATGTACGGCAACGCCTGTACGGCATACCACGCGGGATTCGACGTGAACTCGAGCGTAAGCCGCTGGTTGCGGATGGTGGGCGAGCCGTTGTTCTGGTTCAACAATTTCTCGAAGCGGAACTCTTTCGTTTGTCCGCCGCGGATCGGCAGCGGCATCGTTTCCGTTACGAGCATGCGGTTGCTGAGCACGGGCAATGCGGCTTCTTCTCCGTCGGTGAAATTGCCGGCAGAAGCAACGACGCGATACTGCACCGCGCTTACGCCACCGTCGGGAATCACGAGGTCCCACGAGAGCGGCGCGCTTTGTCCTTTCTTCGCGGTGAACGAAACTTTCGCATCCGTAGTGAGCAGCTGCGCGTCGATCGGTTTCATGCTGAGCGCATCGAAGAGCATCAGCTGCGCGGTTCCGGAAAGTTCTTTGTCTGTGAGGTTGGAAACTTTCGCCGTGAACGTGATGTGGTCTTTCTCACGGAAGAAACGCGGCGCATTCGGCGTCACCATCAGGTCTTTCTGCGTGATGACTTCCTTCGTCACTTGTCCGTACTTGAGATCTTTCGTGTGCGCGAAGGCCATGAACTTCCACTTCGTCAGCGCTTCGTTCATGGTGAACTTGATGATGATCGCGCCGGTGGAATCGGTTTCGAGCTGCGGGAAGAAGAACACGGTTTCGTTCAGGTTGGAACGTGCCTGGATGTTGCTGAGGTCGGGGCCGCGCTTGTCGCTGTCTTTCCCGCTTTGCTGCTCGAGTGCGTTGTTCTTTTGGACGTCGGCAAGATTCGCAGCGACGCCTCCCACCGCAATCGTAGCGCCGGTGCTCGTCGCAATATTGCCGTCTTCTTTTTTCTCGGCAGCTTTGGGAGCGGCGAGCGCACGCGTTTGCGTTTCTTCACGCATGGGCGCTTCGTCCTCCGCAACACTATCATACAGGACGGTGTTGTCGCCGTAGCCCCAACCGTAATTGCGATAGCCGTAATAATAGCCGAACCAGTTCAGCTTGTCGTAGGTGCGCGAGGTATACGACAGGTAATCGTTCCAGCCGCGCTCGTACATACTGGAACCGACGACGCCTTCTACGCCGCGCTGCCAGTAAAGCGATCCGTAATACGATTTGTAGAGGTAGAAGCTCCAGTCGTTCGAGCGGAATTCATCGAGCGAAGCATCGTACATCGCCGCCACCATTTCCGCAGAAACTTTTTCGCCTTTCGGGCCTTTGATCTTCAGCTTCCATTCTTCTTTCTGCCCGGGGACTAATTTGTTGCGGAACGTTTCGAACGAAATGTCGAGCTGCTTGCTTTCCCACGGTACGTACACCTGCTGGTCCTGCGTGTAGGCGCGGTTGTGATAAACGAATGCAAAGTGTACCGCGAAATTGCCGCGATGTTTTTCTTCAACGGGAATCTCGATGTACTTCTGCTCGTTGCTGAGCTTCAGCCATTCTTTGCTCAGCACTTTCTGATCCTGCTCAATTTCATAAAGGACCGTCACGTCTTTCTCCGCAGTGCCCACGAGGAATACTGCTTTTTCTCCCGGCTGGCAATTCGTTTTGATCGCCTGGAATGACCACGGCTCTTTCGTTGCCGGCGTTTTTTCCGTGATGTCGTACAGCGTGAAATAGCGGATGTCTTTTACTTCCGCACCGTATTTGTCTTTCGTCGTTGCTTCGAGCAGATAAGAGCCGGGCGCCCACGACGACTTGTTCAGCTTAACCGTTTTGTTCTTCCCGGTATTCACGCTGCCGGAGAACACCGTCGTTCCTTTTTCCCAATTGGTCGCGTCGTTCTCGTTGTCGTACGGATCATCCGGGAACCAGGAATTCCAATCGGCTTTCGTATACAGGAAACGATCGGGCAATTCCCACTGGCGCGCGCGGAATGATTTGTCCGGCCCGTTCAGTTTTTTCACCATGTACGTGACGACAGCAGAATCCGCTTCGCCGGAAAGATTGGTGAGATTCACCGGAACCGAAGCCGTATCCGATTTGCCGATGTAGGAAGGCAACGTGAAATTCAGGTTGAGCGCAACATAACCGACATTAACGTAGGCCGTCGTGCTGTGCGTTTCACCGGTGATATCGGTCACGTCGACGTATACTGTGTAATTGAACGTCGGCTGGCTTTCGGCAGGAACGGAACGGTCGGGCAACGCTTTGAAGGGAATGACGAATCCGCCCGTGTCGTTGGAAGTAACACTGCCGTTGGTGATCTCGACACTTGTGCTGTTCGGGTAATAACCGCGCCAGCAATACCACCACCACGGGAAGCTTGCAGTACGCACCACGCGGTAATTCACTTTCGCGCCGTCGAGCACGGAACCGGCAAACATTTTCGCGGAACCTTTTACGCGCACGCTGTCGTTGAGGCGATACGCACCTTTCACCGGCTCCGTCGTCACTTCGAATTTCGGACGCTTGTATTCTTCGACGTTGAAGAAAACATTTCCCGACTCATTGCCGAGATGCATCTGTCCCGTCAAACCGGAAGAAGGCGCAATGAACGAACCGGAGAAGGAACCGAAATCGTTCGACACGAGATCCAGCGTTTTTACTTTCTGGTAATTCGCGTCGTAGAATGTCACCGAAGTGGAACGGCCTTTCATCAGCGTATTCGTCTCGCCGTCGGTTTCGATCGTGATGCCTTTGAAATAAACGGTTTGTCCCGGGCGGTAAATGGCGCGGTCGGTGAAGAAGAAAGTCTTCGGCGTTTTCTTCTGCTGGTATTCGTAATGACGATACTGGTAAACTTCGTCGCTGAACAGGTGATCGCCTTTGCCCGTGAATTCCACCAGCAGGTCGCGATAGTCGTTCGTTTCCGGGATGACGAAGCGGCCGTCTTTATCGCTCAGCAATTTATCGCCGCGGCGAAGGTGATAACCTCGATCGCTGTAATCGTACTTGCGGATCCAGACCTGCGCGGAAATTGCGGGCAGCGGAACGCCGGTCTGGCGATCGAATACGTAATACTCGTAGCTGCCGTTCTCCAGCTGGCGATCGAGGAAGCTGATCGACGAGCTCCACAGCGACATATAGGAAATGGCATTGGCCTGCAGCTTGAAATCTTTGTCGGGAGAAGCCAGCACGATGTAATGGCCGTGGGCGAGCGCGGGAATTTTCACTTCCGCCGTGTGTTTCTGGTAATCGCTGTCGTTGGGAACGGAAAGCTCCCACGAGGTCGTCACCGGCAGCTTGAGGAAATCGCGCATGACCTGTTCTTCCGTACGATCGTCATAAGAATTTTCCGGTAGCGTCTCATCGGTTTTCGCCACGCGGAAATACAGCTTGTTGACGTTCTGCCAGGTCAGCAGCGCCTTCGAAGGAAGATCGGGAACCACCGTTTTCTCGCCGGTAAGTCCGAACGTTTTTACGAGAATGCTTTTCTTCAGCGCATCGCAATTGGTCGCGCCCTGCGTGCCGGGATATTTTTTCATCACGTTATCGCAGATCTCCACCGCGCGTTTTTTCTCCAGGCGGTTCTTGTCGTTCTTGCGCGGCTGGTAACTGTCGCCTAACCCGTTGTGATAAGCGGCGAGGTAATACAACACGTCCGCTGTAACCGGCGAAGCGGGATAAGCAGCAGCCAGCTCACGCAGCGCCACTTCATACAAGCTGTCTTTTTCCGGGAGCACCGAATTGCTGCGCACGAACAGCAAACGTTTCAGATCCGCGTCAACCAGCGCATCGGGCTGCTTGTCGTTGAGATGAAAAGCGATCAGCTGCTGCAAATCTTTCAGCGCGTAATACCGCAACGCCAGCGTATCCGTAGTGGAAGACGGGACGCGGACGAACTGCGCGGCGGGACCGAAATATTCCGGGCGGTCGAGCACGAATTTTTCTGCGGGGCGCGTGACGGCCGGTTCTTCTCCCGAGAAAAAATCGATGGCGCGATGCGCGATGAAATCGTAGAGCGTGGGACGCAGCTTCGGATCGGCGGTGCCTTCTTCGATTACGGCGTTATAAATATCCGGTGAAGCTTTGCGGAGGCTGTCGGAAGAAGCGAGCGAAAGGTTGTATTCGCGGACCGCTTCGTTCACGAGATGCTTCAGGTCCCAGGTGTTGATCGAGTCGTTATCGAAATTCACCGTCTGGCTGCGTTGCGCGAACTGCCAGCGGTTGCGCTGGTAATATTCCCAATACAATTCGCCGAGCATGGAATGCAGCATCGGCGCTAAGGGGAACTTCGCCGTTTTCAATTCGTGCTGCAGGTCGTAGATCGATTGCTCTGCGCTGTTTTCCTTGAACTGATCGGAGAATTTAAAGCGGTGCATGAGCGCCTTGACGATCTGCTCGTTGTTTTTCTCCGCTTTTGCACGATCGTAGATCTGGTTGCTCAGGTCGAGCGCGGATTTGTAAAGCCCTTTTCCCGCCAGCGAATCGACACGGTTCCATTCTTTATCGTAGCTCGTTCCTTTGCCGATCAGCACCATCGGCTCGGCGTTCGCGGGCTGGTGATAAAATTGCCAGTACAGGAAAGCGGCCATCACCACGGTGGCGGCCATTAACAGGCGGGGCATGAACCCGGCGCGTTGTTTTTTATCGGTAGTATTCATAAAAAAGCGGTGCGTTTACTCTATTGATGCAAAATATGGGGATTTTCCATACCGCCTCTTGACAGAAATCAGCTTCTTTTTTGAGGCGGCGCGCGACAAAATATTCCGGGTATTTTAGCGTTTAAAGAAAACACGGCGATCTTCGCTGTCACGCCTTACCCCAAAAACGCTGCTCATGAAAATCCTGCTCCCGCTCGGCCTCGTGGCCCTTCTCTGCTTTTCCTTCAACAGCAACCCTTCCCGCCTCACGCTCGATCAGGCCGCGCAGGAAAAGAAAGTCGTGTTCGAAATCGTGCCGCTGGGTGGTTATTCCGGCAATTGCATTTCCATCCGCGTGCAGAATCTCGGCGGCGCGCTGAACCTCGAGCTGCCGGCAGGAACGATCTTCATCCCGGAAGACAGCACCGAACAAACGCTGATCACCACTTCGCCGCAATTGTTCGCGCTCGGCCGCAAGGAAGAAAAGCTCATCCAGGTAAACGCGTTCTGCACGGAAGCCAACGACCACAGCCCGTCGAAAGAATCGAAATTCACCTTGTCGCGTTCGCAGAACAAATCGCTGCTCGGACTCGCCTCGTTCATGGATTCGCTCAAAGTGAACGATACGTACGCGATCCAGAACTCCATCTGGTGCGTGACCGATCATGAAAGTGTTTCGAACGTTTCTCTCGAAAACGCCAACACGCAGAAGTCGCTGCGCAATTATCTCTGCAAAACGACTGGGCAGAAAGACACCTGGTACAGCACCCGCAGCGATCTGCACGTGAATCAAAACCGCGAGATCGTGCGTACGCCGAAAGAGATCAAAGGCGACATCGAATACACGTCGACCGAACGTTCGGAGCTGCAGGGCGTGGTGAAAGACAGCACCGGGAAAATTCTTGTGACCAACCCGAACAAAACGGTTGTTCCCGCGGGCCACGTGAAATTCGAATTCAACCTGCGCATCGAAGGCTGGCCGCACGGAAATTATTCGGTGGTGTATACGAACAACGGCAAAGAAGTGATCAACCAGCCGTTCTCGTTCTGATTTTCCTTCTGAAGAACAGAAAAAGTAAACCTCGAAGGTTTTCGAAACCTTCGAGGTTTACTTTTTTATCTCCTCTTCTATTCCTCTTTTCTACTTCACCACTTTCACCCGCAATCCTTCGCTGTGTGCCGCAAACTCCGGCGCGTACATGCATTGCGCTTCCGCAACTCCGCAGGAGAAATCGCCGGCATGAATTACCGTCAGCGGATATTCGAACACGTGCGCGCCCTTCGGCAGGAAGCTGAAGAAGAAGTCCGTTGACGCGTCTTTCGTGCTTTCGTAGTAGCCGAGGCCGTCCTGGTACTTGTATTGCGAGAAGACGTTCACCGGTTCGAATCCCGACGCGCGCAGGTCTTTCAGGTGAATGTATTCCATGTCGCGGTCGTTGCGCATTTCGATGCGGACCGTCACCTTGTCGCCCGGGTGCAGCGCCGTTTGTTCCGTGATGGCTTCGAGCACCATTCCGTTCGGCGTTTTCTTCTGCAGGAATAATTTCCGCGTCACCTGCAGCGGAGATTTCGCCGGCGTGATCTTGTCCATGTTCTCGAAATACTGCCAGTACATCGCGCCGTACGACACTCCAGCGCCGGGTTTGCTGATCTTCACCTTGCCCATTTCGGGCGACACTTCGCTGCCGGGCCACGACGTTTTGAAATAACCGGTGCCGGCTTCCGCTTCACCATTCGCGTTCGGATCGATTGGTTTTGTTCCGACTACAATCTGCACGTCGGAAGCGGTAGCAAGCCAATCGGTGCCGTTCATGAGCAGCGCGTAACAGGCGTCAGCGGTGGCGCGCGTCGTTTTCCAATCCTGCTGCTGCTTGTTGCGAAGCAGCCACGTGCGCATCTCGTCGACGGACTTCTCGTCGTTCTTCACTTCATGGAACGCTTCGATCAGCAGCGATTGCGTTTCGATCGGCGCTTCGTACCAGTACCAGCCGGCAACGTTCTCTTTCCAGTACATGCCGAGCTCCGCATTGTGAATGGCGGTTTCACTCAAGGAACGCATGATCGCATTCGCCGTTTGCGTATCGCCGTTGCGGAACAGCGCGAGCGCGAGCATTCCCTGCATGTAGCGGCTCTTCGTGTTCCAGTATTTTTTCGCCTGCGCGATGTAATAGTCGAATGCTTTCCGGTTGGATTCCGTGAACGGCGCATTCACAAAATAGCTGCGCGCATAGAGATACTGGATCGCGATGTAATCGAGATGGTCCTTGTCGATATTCGCGGCATCGTGCTTTTTGATCCACGCATAATCTTCGCCGAGACGCGTGTCGCAATACGCAATGGCTTTGTCCACCATCTCCGTCGATTCTTCCGTGTTGCTGCCGAGCCGTGCGAGCTGACCGAATCCTGCGATCACGTACTGCGTGATGTAACGATCTTCCGGCATGCCTTCGAACCAGGGCCAGCCGCCGTTGTCGTATTGCATCATCTTCAGCTTCTGGAAAGCGCGGCCGTTCTCATCCGCCATGTGGTTCACGTCGAACAGCAATCCGACGCGGCGCTTGCGTTCCGATTCGTCCTGCGCTTCGAGCACCCACGGCGTTTCGGAAAGCACGGTGTTCTTCAGCTCCTGGTTCTTTTCGAGATTGGAAAGAAATGCTTCGGGACTTTTGCCTTTCCACGATTCGAAAACAGCGCGCATCTTCGGAGAAGAATTCGCAATGTTCGCAGCGATGCTGTTCGCATAAAAACGGTTGAACGTTTGCTCGGCGCATTCGTGCGGGAATTCCATCAGGTACGGCAGCGACTGCACCGCGTACCACGCCGGGTTCGACGTAAATTCCAGCGTGAGCTTTTGATTGCGCAGCGTCGTCGATCCGCCGTTCTGGCTGATGAGCTTTTCGAAGCGGAACTCTTTCGATTCTCCTCCGCGCACCCATAGCGGCAGCGTTTCCGTGACGAGCCTGCGGTTGCTGAGCACGGGAACGGCGTTCTCTTCACCGTCGCTGAAATTTCCTGCGCTCGCTACTACGCGGTAGGTGACTGCGCTCACGCCTTCGGGAACGGTCAGCTCCCAGCTCAGCGGCGCGCCTTTGCCGGCTTCGGCAGTGAACGGAATTTTCGCATTCGTGTTGCCGAACTTCGCGTCGATGGGCTGCATCGTGAGCGCGTCGAACAGCTGCAATTGCGCGGAACCGTTCAATGTTCCGGCCGTAAGATTGGCGACGCGCGCGGTGAACGTGATATGATCGCCTTCGCGGAAGAAGCGCGGCGCGTTCGGCATCACCATCAGGTCTTTCTGCGTGATGATCTCGCGCGACGATTGTGTGTAACGCAGATCTTTCGTGTGCGCGAACGCCATGAATCGCCACTTCGTCAGCGCTTCTTTCATCGTGAAACTGATCACAATGGCGCCGGTGCTGTCGGTGAGCAGGTGCGGGTAGAAGAAAACCGTTTCGTCAAGATTCTTCCGCGCCTTGACTTCGGAAAGCGGTTTCGATTGACCATCGGACATGTTCCACATGTAGGAAACGGATCCGGTTGCTTCCAGGGTGACGGCGTAGGTCGCATTTGCACTGACCTCGGAAGCCGATGCCGTTGCACCATTCGCATCCATTACCACTACGTCATAGCTTCCCGATTTGGCATAGCCAACTGCAACGCTGCTGATGGAATCTGCTATTGCCTGGTTCGAATAGCCTTGCCAGTTCAAGCCAATTTGCTTCGAAGAGTCCGGCTCTGTTTTATCCAGATCGACCAGGCAGAAACGACTGTTGTAGGAATAATGCAAATACCCGAACCAGTTGATCTCGTCATAGCTGCGCGAACCGTAATTGTTCAGCATCCACCAGCCCCAGTAGCCGTAGGTCGTGGAATTCGTCGTTCCGGAAAAGAATCCATCCCACTGCGGAAGTATCGCGTAATTATTATCGCTCAGCACCCACGGGTTGAAATCCCAATTGTTCATGCGGAATTCATCCAGTGAAGCGTCGTACATCGTCGCTACCATTTCGGCCGCCACCTTCTCCCCTTTTTCACCTTTGATCTTCAACCGCCATTCTTCCTGCTGCCCGGGCACGAGCTTGTCGCGGAACGTCTCGTAGGAAATTTCCAGCGGTGCCGCCTGCGGGGCGGAAGGTTGGTGCACGTAAATGAACGACTGGAAACTATACATGCGGCTGTTGCTGACGAGCGTGAAATTCACTTGGCACCAATCCTGCTCCAGCGTTTTCGGAATGGGAATCGCGACCGTGGAAAGGTCCGGCGTAACGGTGAGGTGCTTCCGGTAAATGATTTTGCCACCCGCTGCCACGTCGTAATAAAGCGTGGCTTCGCGGAATGCCGTGCCGACTTTGAACAGGGCTCTTTCTCCCGGGACAACGTGCGGTTTTATCGTGATGAGCGTATACGGATCGAGCGGGAACGCCTTCTTGTCGTCTGTCGAATAGAGCGCGAGCTGTTCGGTTACTTTGACAACGTTACCGAATTGATCATGCGTCACCGCTTCGAATTCGTACGTGCCCGATTCCCATTTCTCTTCGCCGGAAAGCGCCAATGGCAGTTTCGATGCGGTGTTGTACGTCGTTTCGAAAACTACTTTGTCGCGTTTCCATTTCGCAGAATCGGGTTGATAGTCATACGGAAGACCCGGGAAATCTTTCTCCCACGCTTCTTTCGGATACAGGAAACGATCGGGCCGCACCCATTCGCGCTCCGGCTGGAACGCAACAGCAGGTTTCATGCGGTACACCTTCACTGCTACATCGGAATGAATGGGTTCGCCATCCGAATTGCTGAGGCTGATCGTGACGGAATCGGTGGGACTTTTTTCGCGTGAAGCGCCGATGTAGCAGTCCAGCTGCAGCGGTTGTTTTCGAACGGTCAGCGATTTGGATTCGCTGTGCGTTTCACCGGAAATGTCGGTGACGTCGATTGTGATCGTGTAGCTGCAAAATTCCTGCGGCGTGATTTTCGAGGAATCAATACCTGCGATGAAGGAGAAAACAAATCCGCCGGTATCATTCACGATTACGGTGCCGTCGGCAATTACTTTATCCGTGACGCGTTCACGGTTGTAATCGTAATCTTCAAACCAATCGTAGCCGCTGTTGCGTTCGACGTGGTACTTCACCGTTGCATTGTCGAGCGGCGAACCGGCAAACGTGCGCGCCGTACCCGTGATGTTAATTTTATCGCCGAGCCGCACCTGCCCTTTCACGTTGTCGAAAGCGATCGCGAATTTCGGGCGCTTGTATTCTTCCACGCTGAGGTCTTTGTCTCCTGTCTCATTGTGAAGCGTCATATCGCCGGTGAGCCCATTATCAGGAAGCACGAAAGAACCGCTGAAGGAGCCGTAGTCATTCGTTTCGAGCTCCAGTGATTTTACATCCTGGCCGTTCACATCCCGCAGCGTAACGGTCGTGTTCTGATGCGTGACCAACCTGCTGGTTTTCCCATGCTCGACCGTGATGCCTTTGAAAAACACCGTTTGTCCCGGGCGGTAAATCGCGCGATCGGTGAAGAACGTCGTTGTCGTTTCCGCCTTGCGCGGCTCGCGTTTCGTTTCGTACCAATAATTATTCCGCCAGCTCATGCCGGTTTCGAGCCGGTTGTTTTTCCATTTCAGCTCGAGGTAATAATTCTCCGGGTTCTTCAAGCGGTCGACCAGCACAATGCCTTCTTTGGAAGCGTGCAGCAGCGGCCCTTTGCGGTATTCCGTTTTGCGCGTGCTGCCGTTGTAAAAACTGTTCCAGACCTGCGCTTCCGCTCCGCCCAAAGGTTCACCGGTGAGACGGTTGACGACGAGGTATTCGTGCACGTCCTGCATTTCCCGCTTGCAATACGCGATCGCAGAAACGTGAAACTCTTCGTAAGCGAGCACGTTCTTCTTCGTGTTGAGCGAAAAGTTGTTGCGCTTCGAAAGCAGCAGCACATAATCGCCGGGAGGAAGCGCGGGGTATTTGACCTGTGCGGAATGCTGCTGGTAGTCGCCGCCGGAAGGAACCGAAACGTTCCAGTCCTGCACCACGGGCTGCGCGAGGTAATAATCCAACCGGTCTTCTTCGTTTTCGAATTCTTTCCCTGAAATGATTTTCGTAATGCGGAAATAGGTCGTGTCGACGTTCTGCACCAGCAATAATCCCGCGAAAGGACGATCGGGAAAAACTACTCTGTCGAACGTGGTGGAAAGGGACGGGCGGCGAATGTCGGCGGCGAGCGCTGCGCAATTTTCTCCACCGAGCGTTTTCGGGTAACGGGCAACAGTGCTGTCGCAGAGCGCGAGGGCCGTTTTCTTTTTCCAGCGGACAATTTCGTTTTCATACGGTTTGTAATCTTCGCCCTGCGTATTATACAACCGCGCCAGGTCGAACAGCACGTCGGCCGTAACGAAATTCTCCGGGTGCAACTGAGAAAGCTGGCGCAACGATTTTTCGTACAAGCTGTCTTTTTCTCCGCCGGTATATTGATCGTGTACGAATTCGAGACGCAGGCGATCCGCATCCATCAACGCAGCGACGGCAGTATCCTTCAAACGAGCGGAAAGCAATTGCCGGTAAACGTTCAGCGCTTCGCATTGCATCGCCATCGAATCACCGGGAACGGCGGGAAGGTCCAGCTTTACAAAATCATTGACGGGGAAAAAGAACGCCGGCTGATCGACACGAAAACTTTTTTCCGGGTGACGAAAACGACGGTTGGCGCCGCTGTAAAAATTGATTGCACGATGCGCGAGCAGATCGTAAAGCGACGGACGAAGACGGTTCGCCGCTGAATCGCCCGGGTGAATGATCTCTGCAAATGTTCCGACCGGCGTTTTCAGTAATGAATCTGCCGGCAACAGCGAGGCGCGAAAATGCTCCACCGCAGCCGTCGCCAGCTTTTCGTTGTCCCAGGTATCGATCGAATCGTTCTGAAAATTTTCCGTGGCGCTGCGCGAGTTGTGCTGGTAGCCGAAGTCGTCGATGTACTGCTCGTACATTTCCCCGACGAGCGTATGCAGCACCTGTTTCAGCGGGAACTTCGCTTTTTTGATTTCGGCTTCCGTGGTGTAGATGGCGTTTTTCTCTGCTGCTTCATCGAATTCTTTCGCCATGGAGAAACGGCACAGCAGCGCTTTTACCAGCTGCGCATCGTTCTTTTCCGTGCGGGCTTTTTCCAGCAGCAGTTGCGCCAGCGTATCGGCAGTGCGGTAAAGCCCGGCATCCGCCAGCGAATCGACGCGTTTCCAGTTGCGGTTGTAGGAGCTGCCTTTCGGAATGGAAATGGCCGGGGTGGCGTCCGCAAACTGGAAGTGCGGGGCTGCAAGAAAAAAGGCGACGATCAGCACGACCGCCGCGACGATCAATTTCGGAAGAAACGATCCACGCGAAGTTGCGTTTGCCATAAGAGGAAAAAATGCGTTTTGCTTTGCCGGGGGATGAGTTCCCAATTTAGGAAGAATACACGGAAGCGGGGGAAAGGTTCAATTGCGGAAAACATTGGGCGTGTCCCTCCTTCGTCGGGCCGGGCTATCCGCTACAAGTCCGGCATCGCGCTCGCCCACACGCTCCGGGCTTTCCGCTCCTATCCCTCACGCAAAAAATATATTGCAACGAGCGTGACGAAGATGCACTTCACGCTGAGAGATTGTTTTTGAATGGGAGAAAGTGACATCTTCCGAAATTACGCGAAGCGGGCGATGTCCACTTCGGGCAGCAGCGGAATTTTTTCTTCGAGATGCTGCACGAGCTGATCCGCGAGGAACGGCGCCAGCAGCACGGCTTTGCTTCCCATGCCGTTGAACACGCACAGTTGCGGATGCTCCGGGTGACGGCCCAGCAGCGGGCGACGATCTTTTACCGCAGGACGCACGCCGGCGAAACGTTTTTCTACGTGAATGGGAACGCGGATGTATTTCGTGAGCTTGCCGAGCAATTCTTCTTCCGCATTCGGCGTAATCGTTTCGTCGTCGCGATCGTTTTCGAAGGTGGCGCCGGTGGCAAACCTTTCGTTTCCCATTGGCACGAGATACGCGCCGCGATTGAAAATGTCTTTCGCGTCAAACCCGGGAATGTGCACGTGCAGCACTTGCCCTTTCACCGGGCGCAGCGGAAGAAAACCGAACCAGTGATCTTTCCGCGCCAGGTGGCCTTCGCAGAAAATCACCGTCGTTGCCGCGATGCGATTGTCATAGACCGCGCCTTCGCCGGAAAGCGACAGCTTCGAAGGATCGAACGTTTCGCGGAACAACGATTGCTGCTGCTCGAATTTTGCGGAAACGTCACTGATGAATTTTACGGTATCGATATGCCCCGCTTCTTTCACCACGCCGATGCCGAAAGGCGTATCGAGAATATCTGCGTAATAATTCTCCAGGACCTCCGGTGAAGCGAAACGCTGCGGTTGTGCGGCGCAGGCTTTTTCCCATTGCTGCCGTTCGCTTTCCGCTGCGAAAACTTTCAGCACGCGCCGCGGATGAAAAAACTCTTCGCTGCCGAGAAAACTTTCCGCTTCGGGATAAAACCGGTTCACGAAATCCACCAGCTCGCCTGCGCGCCAGTTGTCCGTCATGCGGCGAAAGTTGAACGGGTTGTAAGCGCCGGCGGCTACGCGCGAGCTCGAAGAAAGTTGCGGCTGATCGATGACGGCTACGCTCCGGCCTTTTTGCAGCAGCGTTACCGCGAGCATACTGCCGGACAGGCCCTGCCCGATGAGGAGATAATCTACCCGTTGCATCCGGCAAAGAACGGCAAAAAGAGATCGCTATTTTGTGAGGCAGCTCATGCTCTCTTTTTCCTAACTTTCCTCCGTCTAACCAAACTCATTCCGCCCATGAATCCCGGCACCGTTTTAATGATCATCATTATCATTTTCGTTCTGCTGATCATCTTCTCTTCTTTCGTTACGATCCAGCAGGGCACCGTCGGCGTCACCACGATTTTCGGAAAATACAACCGCGTGCTGCGCCCCGGCCTCAACTTTAAAATTCCGCTGATCGAAAAGATCTACAAGCGCATTTCCATCCAGAACCGTTCGGCCGAGCTGGGTTTCCAGGCGGTAACGGTTGACCAGGCCAACGTCAACTTTACGGCGATGCTGCTGTACGCGGTCGTCAACCAGGACGAAGCCACGATCCAGAACGTCGCGTTCAAATTCGTCAACGACCAGAACCTCATGCAGGCGCTCGTTCGTTCGATCGAAGGTTCGGTGCGCGCTTTCGTTGCGACGAAAAAACAATCGGAAGTGCTTTCGCTGCGCCGCGATATCGTGGAAGCGGTAAAAGACCAGCTCGACACGATCCTCGAAGGTTGGGGCTATCACCTCATCGACCTTCAGCTGAACGACATCACCTTCGACGAGGAAGTGATGCGCTCGATGGCGAAAGTGGTGGCGTCAAACAACCTGAAGGCAGCTGCGGAGAACGAAGGCCAGGCGCTGCTCATCACGAAAACGAAAGCGGCAGAAGCGGAAGGTAACGCCATCAAAATTTCGGCGCAGGCAGAGAAGGACGCTGCACAGCTCCGCGGACAGGGTGTTGCGCTGTTCCGTGAAGAAGTGGCGCGCGGTATGAGCCATGCGGCAAAGATGATGCAGGACTCCAACCTCGACGCATCACTGATCCTGTTCAGCATGTGGACGGAAGCGGTGAAGAATTTCGCGGAGCATGGCAAAGGCAACGTGATCTTCCTCGACGGCTCAACGGAAGGGATGGAAAAAACGCTGCGGCAGATGATGGCTATCGGTCAGATGAACGTGAAGCCTCAGAAATAATCTTTAATGATGCCCGGTTGTGATGAAAGCAGCCGGGCATTTTCTTTTCCCTGTGAAGAAGCGCAAGAAAAAAATACGTGAGCCGGAGCGCATCGGCCGGCGCGAGCGGGTAGACTTCCCCGACCTGGGGCTGTTCGGACTGACGGCGAAGATCGATACGGGCGCGAATACGACGGCGCTGCATTGTCATCACGTGCGCGTGGAAAACGGCGTGCTGTTCTTCCGGCTGCTCGATGAAAACCATCCCGAATACCAGGCGCGCGAGCATCGTTTCGAACAGTTCGAGCAGAAGCTGATCCGTTCCTCGTTCGGCGAAGAAGAGATGCGCTACATCATCCGCACGCGCATCCGTCTCGGCAACCGCACCATCCTCAGCATCGTGTCGCTCACCGACCGCAAAAGCATGAAATACCCGGTGCTCATCGGTCGCCGGCTGCTGAAGAACCGATTCCTTGTTGACGTATCTTTACTAAACACCCTTTCCCAATCCTGATATGCGCATCGCCATTCTCTCGCGCAACGCGAATCTTTATTCGACACAGCGCCTCGTAGAAGCCGGACAAGTTCGCGGCCATGAAATGCAGGTGATCGATCACCAGAAGTGCGTGCTGGTCATCGAGCAAAGCCAGCCGCGGATCATCTACAAAGGCGAAGAGCTGAAAGGCATCGACGCCATTATTCCGCGGATCGGCGCGAGCGTTACGTTTTACGGCGCGGCGGTGGTGCGGCAGTTCGAGCAGATGCACATCTTCTCCACCGTCGAGTCGCAGGCGCTGGTGCGTTCGCGCGATAAGCTGCGCAGTCTGCAGCTGCTGGCGAAGGCCGGCATCGGCATGCCGAAAACCGCGTTCGCTTCGAGCCCGAAAGACATCGACGACGTGATCAAGCAGGTGGGCGGCGCACCGGTCGTCATCAAGCTGCTCGAAGGCACACAGGGCATCGGCGTCATTCTCGCGGAAACGCACAACTCGGCGAAGTCGGTGATCGAAGCGTTCCTCGGCGTGGAGGTGAACATCCTCGTGCAGGAATTCATCAAGGAAGCGAAAGGCGCGGACGTGCGTGCATTCATCGTCGACGGACAGATCGTAGGTGCGATGCGCCGGCAGGGTGCGGAGGGCGACTTCCGTTCCAACCTGCACCGCGGCGGAAAGGCATCGCTGATCCAGCTTTCATCGGAAGAAAAAGCAACGGCGATCAAAGCCGTGAAGAAATTAGGACTTGCGATTGCGGGCGTGGATATGCTGCAGGGCGCGCGCGGGCCGCTGGTGATGGAAGTGAATTCGTCGCCGGGATTGGAAGGTATTGAAGGTGCAACAGGCGTGGATATTGCCGGGAAGATTATTGAGTATGTCGAGCGGAATGAGTTTCACGGACATGTGTAGGGGGGTTACGAATTACGAATAGATACGAATACCGCGAATTACGAATGTTGCGAATGAAATACGAATGGGGAGGCGGGTGCGAATTACGAATTGTTGCGAATATCCGAATTACGAATTGTTACGAATGAAATACGAATGGGGGATGCGGTGGTGCTCCCATTTTGCTTTTGTAGATGGGGATGCGGGGTTACGAATAGCGAATGACTACGAATACCGCGAATGGGGAGGCGGGTGCGAATTACGAATTGTACGAATATCCGAATTACGAATTGTTACGAATGAAATACGAATGGGGGATGCGGGGTTACGAATAACGAATGACTACGAATACCGCGAATGACGATGGTTGCGAATGATGCGGGATGCAGGGTTACGAATAGCGAATGACTACGAATACCACGAATGACGATGGTTGCGAATGATGCGGGATACAGGGTTACGAATAGCGAATGATTACGAATACCGGAATAACAAATAAGGAATGAGGAGGGTGGTTTTAATTGAGAACGGTGCTCTTTACGTATTCGTATATTCGTATCCATTCGTAATTCGTAACCCTTGGGAAAACCCTTTCACATACAAGGTCAGACGATCCGTGCGGGAGAACATGCGCAGGTTGTGCTGAACATTTACAAGCTGCCGACGCATACGCTGATCGAGATCCCGGTTTTTATTTTCAACGGTGAAGAAGACGGGCCGACGATCCTTTTCCTCGCGGGCATGCACGGCGATGAGATCAACGGCATCGAAGTGGTGCGACGATTGATCAAGCGGAAAGACGTGCAGAAACCGAAACGCGGCTGCATCGTGGCGATCCCGGTCATCAATATTATTTCATTCCTCGCGGGCGCGCGCGATCTTCCCGACGGCCGCGACCTGAACCGTTGTTTCCCGGGATCACGGAACGGTTCGCTCGGCAGCCGTATTGCCCGCGACCTGATGGAGACGATCATTCCGCAAATCGATTTCGGTTTCGACTTTCACACGGGCGGCGCGAAAATTTCCAACTTCCCGCAGATCCGCTGCGTGTTCGACGATCCGAAAAATCTCGCGCTCGGAAAGATCTTCGGTCCGCCGATGGTGATCAATGCGCCGTTCCGCGAACATACGTTGCGCAAAGAAGCTTCGCTCGCTGGGAAACAGATCCTCGTTTTTGAAGGCGGCGAATCCAAACGTTTCGATTACGACAGCGTCGAAGAAGGCATCGCCGGCTGCCTGCGCACGCTGAGCCATTTCCGCATGATCAAAACGAAAGCGGCGAAACAGAAAACCGTGCTCCTGAAAAAATCGACGTGGGTGCGCGCGAAAAGCTCCGGCCTTTTCCACACGACAAAAATCTCAGGCGGCGCCGTCAGCAAAGGCGAAGTGCTCGGCATGATCTGCGATCCGTACGGAGAAGTCGAGCACGAGCTGCATGCGCCGGTCGACGGCTTTATCGTGGGCGTGAATAACCAGCCGGTCGTGAACCAGGGCGATGCGCTTATTCATATTGGTATTGTCCGTTAAGTGGTGGCTCGGACCATTACTGTTGTTGGGGCTATGCGTAATTATCGCTTTGGCTTTCCTTATCTATTCGGAGAATTGGAACCGGCAGGAAAAACTCGCAACGCGAATCAGGAAAAATGCGCGGCTGATCGAACGCGATGTGCCGATTCGTTTCCGGGGTATTACGATATTCAACGACGAGTCTGGTTTGTGGAAGTGGAAAGACATTGATGTATTCCTCGTGCCGGAAGGAATGCTGCTACGCGGGATACAAAACTCCGATGGTTTTTACCAATACATCTTTCTATACCGGTCTGCGAATGGCCGCAAGGCGTATGCCGGTTGTCACCTGAGCGGGCAATGGGTTACGCCGGCAGTGAACGATGGGATTGAATTTACAGCACTGCTTTCTTTCGCGATGGGAGGAAGCTTCTACTGTACCATCCATCTTTCTATAAATGATGCAACTTTGCAGGAGTTTTGCCGACAGGGACTGATCGCGTGACAACCGTCAGTTCATCGGCCGATGGCAGTCAGCATTTTTCAACTACGCGCTGCCGATTTTTGATCAACTATTTTCATGCGCTCCTACCCGTTTCTGATTGCCGGCGGTTATGTGCTCGTCGGTGTAACCTGGATCTTATTATCCGATAAGGTCTCGCTGCTCTTTTCTCCCGACGCGCACTCGCTGTATGGATTCGAGATCTGCAAGGGCGCGGGTTACGTGCTGCTGACGGGATTGCTGCTTTTTTTCCTGATGCGCAATCATGAACAAAAGCTGCGCGCCGCACTGACGAAACAGGAGAAAGCCAATGCCGATCTTCGTTTGCTGCTGTATAAAGTAAACCACGACCTGCGTGCGCCGCTGACGTCCATCCAGGGATTGTTGCTGCTGCTGAAAAAAGAAAACCGCGGCGGCGACGAATACATTTCGAAGATCAACACCTGCACGGTAACGCTGCAAACGTTGCTGCAGCATTTGCTCGAAACCGGCAAGGTGATGGAAGGTACGTTCGTGCGATCGGAAGTTTCACCGGAAACGATCAAGGCGGAAGTCAGCGGTTTTCTGCAAACGTATCCCGACAATGAAAATGTGCGGATCAGCTGGGATATTGAAACGCAGCCGGTGCATACGAACGCAGAAGCCGTGCAGCTGATCGTGCAGCATCTTGCGGAAAACGCGATCCGGTATCGCTCGAAAGAACGCGAACAATCGACCGTGGAAATTAGTATTCACCCGGAAAACGACCGGCTGCTGATCCGCGTTTCAGACAACGGCATCGGCATTGCGCCGGAAGCCCAACCGCATATTTTTGAATTGTTCTATCGCGGAGAAACGTTCGGCAGCGGTTCGGGCATCGGGCTGTTCGTCGTGAAAAAAGTGGTGGAGCAAATGAACGGCGCGATCAGTGTAGAGAGCGAACGGCATGTGGGAACGACGTTCAATGTGTTGCTGCCGCTGAAAGGTTAATCCTTCTTCCTCCACCGTTCCACATCCTCTTCCGTTTCAACCCGCGGCATGAACCGCGACGGATCGGTTTTCATCGCTTGCTCTTCGGCTTGTTGCTGGTGCTGCGGCATCCACTGCTCCGCATGAAATTCCTGCGGCGGCATCGCTTGTTGCGCTTCACGGATGCGCACCAGCTCCCGCGTGTACGAACGGATCTTCGCAAGATGAATGAGCCGCGGAATGCAACTGATGATCGACAGCAATACGCCCGCGCCCGGCATCAGCATAAAAATGTACAGCACCGAAGTCGTCATTCCGGCATTAAAGCCCGGCCGCGCCTCACGCACAATGAAACTGCGTCGTGAAAATTCCGAGCGCAAGCCATCGGCCACCGTGTTCACCACCAAAAAATGCCAGGCGAAATTCAAGCCCGGCACCAGCGCCAGCCACACGAGCCCCGGTTCTATTTTGCGCAGCGGGCGATCAATCGTTTCCAACGCGCGCTGCATGACGATGCACCAGGGAATCGCAGTCGCGAGCCAGCTCAGCAGCAACACGTACCACAGCGCACGGTAAAATCCCGTACCGAAAAAAAGTTCCATCATGGGCGGGGCGGATCGTTTTTCGGTTGCCAGCGGGAGAGATCATCCTGCGCAGGAGCAGGCGGCTGTTGCTGCTCGTTGTTCTGCTTCGGCATCCAGCGCTGGTAATCCGGTGCGGGAGGCTGCTGCTCTTTTTGCGGAGGCGGCGCTACCGGTTGCTGAGGCGCGGGAGGATATTGCTGGTATTGCGGAACGGGCGCATAACCCGGCGGCGGCTGTTGCGGATTTCGATAGCTATCGAAAGGAGGATACTGCTGCTGTTGCGGATAAAATGGTTGCGGCGGATATTGCTGCTGAAAAGGATTCGGCGGAAACGGTTGCTGGAAATTCGGAGCAGGCTGCTGGAAAAACGGCGTGGGAATTTGTCCGAATGCCGTCGTCGGATCGGCTTCACGTTCGAGACGTTCGCGGTACGCATTCAATCGCTCGACGTGCCGGAACATGCAGAAGCCGATCGCCAGCGAGCCGATGAAACCGAAACCGGGATGAATATCCTGGATGAAAATTACGCGGACCAGCACAACGCCGCAAACAACCACTCCTGTCACCGCACCGAGCTCCAGGCCGGGACGATCTTCATCGCTGTGCCAGCCGCGGCGGTGATATTCACGCGCCAATGCTTCGGCGGTATTCTTGCTCGCGATGAATTGCCAGACAAATCCGAACACCGGGATCAGCGTCAGCCAAACCATTCCCGGCTCCGTCGAACGCGACACGGGATGACAGGCTTCCATCGCGCGCTGCATGCCCCGCAGCCAATAGCAGGTCATGATGATCAGCAGCACAACTTCCGTCAGTCGGATAAGGAGATAAAGCCAGACCGGTCCACCAATGACCATAACGGGATTTTAGCGTAAAGTTAGCAGGGATATAAAAGCTGCCGGACCATGATTTTATTTTCACGCGATCCGGCAGTTTGTTATTTCATCAGCAGCTTCGTGGTGCCTGCGACCGCGTCGTTGGAATACAGCGTGCGGGCAGGAATGCGACGGCTGCGGGAAGCGCAGAATAACGTTGTTTCATGATGGAAGTGTTAGGGGTGACGAAAAATCTGCCAATAGCAAATTAGGCAAACACGGCCGGATTTGCAACCGCGCAACCGGAACGCATTCGTTCAAACGTTACCTTCGCCGAAATTCTTTTTCCATTGGCGCAACCGATTATCATTTACACCGACGGCTCTTCCCGCGGCAATCCAGGTCCCGGCGGATACGGCGTCATTCTCATGTCCGGCAGTCTCCGCAAAGAATTGTCGCAGGGATTCCGCACGACGACGAACAACCGCATGGAATTGCTCAGTGTGATCGTCGCACTCGAAACGCTGAAGAATCCCGGCAGCCAGGTCACGATCTATTCCGATTCGAAATACGTCGTCGACAGCGTGGAAAAAGGCTGGGTGTTCGGCTGGCAGAAAAAAGGTTTCGCGGGAAAGAAGAATGCCGATCTCTGGCAACGCTTTCTTCGCATTTACCCGAAGCACAAAGTGAAATTCGTCTGGGTAAAAGGCCACGCCGACAATCCCTACAACGAACGCTGCGACGAATTAGCGGTGGGCGCCGCGTTGGGAAGCAACCTGCTTATCGATAGCGGGTATGAAATGGGGAATTGATCGCTGCGCACATTCAAGCTGCGCATTCAAGATTGAAGATTCAAAAATTCTTTGGCGGGAATCTTCGCAGGCTGCGGGAAACGTAATTGAACCACATAGATTCTGTGTTGTTTTCCAAATCACATCGGAGAATCGTAATTTTAT
>CAMLEF010000016.1 GCA_946478675.1 uncultured Flavobacteriales bacterium
CCCGAATGGGAAGCACAAACGCTTCCCATGTTACTTTATCCGCATCGAAACAGCCGACAAATCCACTCATAAATCTTCTTCAAAAAAAAAGGAGCCGGTCCCCCCGGCTCCCTGCTGTTTCCTACGACAGCATTCAACTGACTTTGCCCGATTCGTTTGCAAAGCCAGTCAAACCCGAATGCCGATGAAGCAGACATCATCCACCTGCTCCAAATCTCCTTTCCAGTCGAAAAAGCTTTGCTCGAGGCGGCGTTGCTGCTCGCCCATCGTGAGCCCGGCGTTCATCGACAGGATCGTTTTCATCTGGCTGTATTTGAATTTTTTCTCATAAGGACCGCCGAACTGGTCTGCGAAGCCGTCGGAAAAAAGATAGACGAGCGTGCCTTTGCGGACTTCAAAGCTGTTGGTGGTAAACGCTTTTTTGCGCGGGTGGATGCCGATCGGCTGATGATCGCCGTCGATCTCGATGAATTGTTTTTCAGGAACGGGGCTGATGAGCCATAGCTTGTTGTTGGCGCCGGCGTAATCGATCGTCACACGTCCTTCGCCGTTGTCGGTGAAACGCGCGAGCGAGATGTCCATGCCGTCTTTCGTCTCGTGCGCAGCGCCCGTCTGGTGCAGCGTCTGGATGATGCCTTCGCGCAGCGCGTCGAGGATGCGGCCGGGATCGGAGATGTTCATTTTTTCCACGATCTCGCAAAGCAGCGTGTTGCCGATCATGCTCATCAAGGCACCCGGAACGCCGTGGCCCGTACAATCGACGACCGCAACGAAACGGTGGTTGTTCTTTTCCGCCACCCAGTAAAAGTCGCCGCTCACGATATCACGCGGCTTGTACAGGATGAACGACTCGCTGAACAAACGGTTGAACTCTTCGGCTTTCGGAAGAATGGCGCGCTGGATGCGTCCCGCGTAGCTGATGCTGTCGGTGATGTCTTTGTTGCGCGTCTCGATGATCGCGTTCTTTTCTTTCAGCGCCTGCAGCACCTTGCGGCGGTTCTGTTCGTTGCCGGAGATCACGAACATCACGAAGGCGCCCATGAGAATGGAAATAACGAAATCGAAATGCAGGTTCATCGTGTTGCTCATGTGCCCGGTAAAAAAATACGCGAGGATGAGCAGCAGCGAAAGTCCCGACCACACCAGTCCCGTGCGCGAATCCGTCATGACGAACGACCAGATCGCGGTGGTGGCGAGCCAGAGCATTTCATCCATGGCGATGCTGCTTCCCTGTACGAGCGAAACGATGATGGTCTGCAGCATGCCGGCCGCCATGAAGCAATTGACGGTGGCGTGAAATTTCCCGGTGCGGTAGAAGAAGCGCGCGAGCACGAGACTGCAGCAGCCGAGCGTGAGCGCACCGTACATTTCGGTAGCCGCATAGCTGAGATTGAAAATGCGGAAGGAGGCGGCGTTCAGCGCTTCGATGCAGAAGATGAACAGCAGCGAGAGCACGAGAAAATTCGATTTGCGGCTGAGCTCGGCATCATGACGAAATGCTTTCGGGACGAGCAGCGTTTTCGGCGAATGAAAAACACTGTGAATGATCCTGCGGAGCGAATGGAAAACATCCTGCGGCAGGGTCATCCCTTTTGCTTCCGGGCGGAACAGCTGCGGCATGAAATGAAAACCAATGCGTGACATAATGGGAGGGATTATCCTTATTTATGAGACAAAGCTATGCCGCATAAAAAGTGTGGGATAACCAGAAACCCCGATTATCTTACATCGGAAAGAGTGGGGAGGAAAAAGGCGGAACCTTGCGAAATTCTGCGCTGCTAATTCGGCGTGTAATGCGCGATCTTGAATTGTGTGACGGTTGCGAAATCTGCTGCAAGTAAATCGTTGCGAAAAAAGAAAAGGCCGGTGAACGAACACCGGCCTCTCTTTATTGCGCAGTAACGATTTACAAATGGATCACTTCGCCGTAAGCAGCGGCAGCAGCTTCCATGATGGCTTCGCTCATCGTCGGGTGCGGATGCACGGACTTGATGATCTCGTGGCCGGTGGTCTCGAGCTTGCGTGCGGCAACGATCTCTGCGATCATTTCCGTGACGTTGGCGCCGATCATGTGCGCGCCGAGGAGCTCGCCGTATTTTGCGTCGAAGATGAGCTTCACGAAACCGTCGGCAGCGCCTGCAGCTTTCGCTTTACCGGAAGCAGAGAAGGGGAACTTGCCCACTTTGATCTCGAAGCCGGCTTCTTTCGCCGCTTTTTCCGTGTAGCCGACCGAAGCAATCTCGGGCTGGCAGTAAGTGCAGCCGGGAATGTTTTTGTAATCGAGCGGCTCCACGTGCATGCCGGCGATCTTCTCGACGCAGGTGATGCCTTCCGCAGAAGCCACGTGCGCGAGCGCCTGGGTGGAAAGAACGTCGCCGATCGCGTAATAGCCCGGGATGTTCGTTTCGTACCATTTGTTGACGAGGATCTTGCCTTTGTCGGTAGCGATGCCGACTTCTTCGAGGCCGATGTTCTCGATGTTGGAAGCGATGCCGACGGCGGAAAGCACGATGTCGCAATCGAGCACTTTCTCTCCGTCTTTCGCTTTGACTTTCACTTTGCAGCCTGCGCCGGCGGTATCCACGCTTTCAACGCTGGCATTGGTCATGATTTCGATGCCGGCTTTCTTGAACGAACGCTCGAGCTGTTTCGATACTTCTTCGTCTTCCACCGGAACAATGTTCGGAAGGTACTCGACGATCGTCACTTTCGTGCCCATGGTGGCATAGAAGTAAGCGAACTCTACGCCGATCGCGCCGGAACCGACGACAACCATGGATTTCGGCTGTGCGGGCAGGTTCATGGCTTCGCGGTAGCCGATGATCTTTTTGCCGTCCTGCTTGAGGTTCGGCAGCTCGCGGGAACGCGCGCCGGTAGCGATGATGATGTGTTTCGCTTCGAGGGTAGAGACTTTATTGTCGGCGCCGGTGACTTCCACTTTCTTGCCCGGCTTCACTTTGCCGTAGCCGGCGATGACGTCGATCTTGTTCTTCTTCATGAGGAACTGAACGCCTTTGCTCATGCCGTTGGCCACGTCGCGGCTGCGTTTTACGACTGCACCGAAATCAGCGGAACCGCCGTTGACCGTGATGCCGTAATCGGAGGCATGCTGGAGGTATTCGAATAACTGAGCGATTTTGAGCAGGGCCTTGGTGGGGATACAGCCCCAGTTGAGGCAGATGCCGCCGAGCTCAGCCTTCTCCACGATGGCTGTTTTCATTCCGAGTTGGGAGGCGCGGATCGCGGTTACATAGCCGCCGGGGCCGCTGCCAATGACGATAACGTCGTAGTTCATAAGGAGAGTTGTTTGACGGTGCGAAATTAGGAAAAAGGTTGGAGGATGGTGCTGTTTTAAGTTTCGGTAAACAAAGGCGCAATTCCGTTGAACGCGAAATATTCGGAAGATTTTGGTGTTTGCTTTTTAAAACATCTGCCTATTTTGGGACGCACTATGAAAATCCGTCAATTATTTGTTTGTCTTGTGCTGACATTCAATTGTTTTTTGACCGCCCAGCAATTTCCCTCCTATAGTTACACGCTGGAAAAAGAGCTCAGCAGCTCCGCCATTTTTGATATCAGGCAGGACCACGACGGTTTTATCTGGCTGGCGACGGGTCGTGGCGTGTGCCGTTACGACGGCTATTCATTCCGGAATTTTACACAGTGCGACAGCATGATCAACCAGGCAATCTTCAATATTTATGAAGATCGCTTCAACCGGCTTTGGTTCAGTACCGGCTCTTCATTGCTGTATTATTACGATCGTGACGGCTTTCATCGTTATCCGTATGCAGATTCGATTGCTGCACACCTCGCAAAAAAATCACGGCTGCGCACACTGGATGTAGCACCCGACAGCAGTCTTTTACTTGGGTTCACGTACGGGGGACTGCTACGCGTTTCGACAAGCGGCGTGGTGACCAAACCCGCCGGCGAGGACATGAACAACTGTTTTCTCGCTGTTATGGCGGGTGGCAATTGGGGTGGTTTTTCCGTCGGACTGAACCTGCCGCGGCAAAAAGATTCGACCCGCATGGCCTGCTATGAAATCGACGGACACCGAAGATCGTTCAGGTATGTCGCCAAAGGCGGTAATGAAATGCCCACTGTTATCCGCAGGCGTAACGGGAATTGCAGTATCCTGACCGGCGGTCTCTTTATCGAACTTTCTGCGACAAAAGAACCAGTAGTCGTACCGCTCGGTTATGAGGCGATCCGGGTTTGTGAAGACAACGACTCCTGCCTTTGGATCAGCGCACCGGGCGGTGGCGTGACGCGTTATTCTCCGAATGCGGTTCCGGGAGCCAATCCCGGGGTGCGATACTTCAGCGATTGGCTGGTGTCATGCGTTATCCAGGATTATGAAGGTGGCTTCTGGATCTCCGACATGCATGGGGATCTGCATTATGTTTCTTCGCTGGCATATGAACTCGTACCTGATGGCATGCCTGACCAGTCGGGCCTGATCGGTGCGATGGGCTATCCCGATCGTTTCTACACAGTGCGAACCGGGGGGTACGTAAATGAATGGAAGAACGGGAAATGGACTACTTATGATGTTACCGGCGATAAAGACCGTAGCTCCAACCAGATGATGAATTTCAATGTGTCGCGTGTCGATGATGAAGTCCTGGTGGGTTTCGTGGGGGGAAATACCGGGGTGTTTTCGCTTCAGCCAAACGGTACCTGGCGAAAGATCATCAACAGCTACGTTCGTTCGCTATCGATGGACCGGGACACGCTTTTCATCATCACACCCGGAGGGATTTACAAAACCAGACGGAAAGAGGGGCCGTTTCCGGGCGAGTTGATACTGCTCAGCGCAAAAGGCGTATTCCGTGATGTCTACCGGGGCGAAGACGGCACGCTTTACCTGGTGGGCAATGACGGCATGTATTATCTTGACCACGGGTTGCCTTTGCCGCTTGATACGCTTGATCCGCTGCTGAACATGCGGCCGGTCGAAATGATGGACCTCGCGGACGGGCGCCTGGTTTGGAGTGTGCAAGGAAAAGGTGTAGTGCTTTACAACCCGAAAACCCGGCGGTCACACCTGATCGGAGCTGAGCAGGGACTGGCGGGTACGATGTTCAACAGGTTATCTCCTGCGTCTGATGGCTCACTATGGGTGCAATCGGATGCCGGCGTCAGCCAGGTCCGTTTATTTTCCGATTCGGTTTTCAACGTCCGCAATTTCCCGATCTGGTTCTGCAATGGTAACGATGTGCTGGGGATTTCTGCTGAAAAAGAAATCTGGCTCACCACCCGAAAAGGACTCGTGCGTTTTAAGCCGGAGTTGCTGAAAAAGAATTCGACCCCGCCCCGTGTTCACCTGCTGTTTATACAGGTCAATGATTCATTACTCGCCGACACCGCAGCTCGCTCCTTCGCTTACACCATGAACTCCTTCCGCATCTCCTTCGTCGGACTCGCGTACCACATGCACGGAAAAGTGAAATACCATTACTGCCTTGAAGGATTCAGCAAAGACACGATCAGCACGCTCTCCACCGAAGCGCTCTTCCTTTCTTTGCCGCCGGGAAACTACGTTTTCA
Organism: uncultured Flavobacteriales bacterium; assembly: GCA_946478675.1. The sequence continues at coordinate 5,556 of CAMLEF010000016.1, forward strand.
ACGTCTGGGCGGAGAATGAAGACGGTGTCTGGAGCGCGAAGCCGGCGACATTCGCGTTCACCATCACGCCGCCGTTCTGGAAAACCGTATGGTTCCTTACGCTGGTGATTGTCGTTATTCTTCTCACAATCATCATCACGCTGGTCCGCATTTTCCGTCGCGTGCAGCGGGAGAACAAAATGCGCGAAAACCTGCTCGAATACCAGCAGCAGGCGCTCGTCAGCCAGATCAACCCGCATTTCATTTTCAATTCGCTGAATACGATCCAGAGCTACATGTTCCGCGAGGACAAAGAAAATTCCGCGCGTTTCCTCTCGCGTTTTTCGAAGCTGATGCGCATGAGCCTGGATCATTCGCGATTGAAAACCGTTCCGCTGCCCGATGAGCTTTCGCTGATCCGCGTTTATCTCGAGCTGGAAGCGATGCGCTTTCCCGAAACGCTGAAATGGTCGATCGATGTGTCACCGGAAATTCCGCAGGAAAAACTCGAAGCGCCTTCGATGCTGATCCAGCCGTACATCGAAAATGCCATCAAGCACGGCATCATGAACCGTCCCGGCGAAAAAGGAGAAGTGATCGTGCGGCTGGAGATGCAGGAAAAGTTTTTGCTGTGCACGATCGAAGATAACGGCGTGGGAAGAGCGGCGGCGGCAAAAGCGAAAACCGATCCGCAGCATCATTCTGCAGGCTCAACAATTACCGAACAACGGCTGCGGCTCATCTGTCGCGCCATGCATTGCCCGTTCCTGCTCGAATTCAGCGATCGTCTGGATCACGCAGGAAATGTAGCGGGCACCATTGTTAAATTCGGATTACCGTATCGTGTTTTATGAAGAAGATCAGGACCATCCTGGTAGATGATGAAGTGGAAGCGCTCCAGGGGTTACGCGCTTTTTTAACGGCATATTGCCCGCAGGTAGAGATTTGCGCAGAAGCCATTTCGCTGCAGGAAGCTTCGGAGCATTGCCGCAAATTAAGTCCCGACGTTATTTTCCTCGACATCGAAATTCCCGGCGGCAACGGTTTCGAGCTGCTGCAGGGTTTCGGAGAAATGGCGCGGCCGGAAATTATTTTCACGACGGCGCATGCGCAATATGCCGTGCAGGCGTTGCGGGAAGGCGCGTCGGATTATTTGCTCAAGCCGATCGATATCGACGATTTGTGCAATGCGGTGAAGCGGGTGGAGGAGCGGCTGCACGGCAAGCAGGCGTTGTTTCCCGTGCTGGAGGCGAAGCTGCGCATCATGACGGCGAACGGCGTCGAGTTCATTCCGCAGCGTCACGTGCTGCTGATCGAAGCGGACGGCCGCTATTGCAAAGTCCGGCTGCAGGGCGGAAGAACACTCATCGCTGCAAAGAACATCGGCGAGTTCGAAGAGGAGTTGCAGTACAAAGGATTTTTCCGTGTGCACAAATCCTGGCTCGTCAACTGCGAGCACGTCACGCGCGTGGTGGAAGGCGCAATCACGTTGGCGGTTTTATCCGACGACACCAGCGTGGAAGTTTCGCGCAGGAGACGGGCGGAATTTCTGAAGGTGGTGATAAGATAATCACCGCGGTTACGACCGTTTATGTCACGGTTTAGACCGCAGGTTACGGAGGCGCCTGTTTTCTTGGCAAAGGGTCTTCGCGGGTAATAGGTTTGCCAAAAAACCTATTTCTATGAAGACCAATAAAATTTTCGGGGCCATGCTTGGGGCTGCGCTCCTTATGCCATTCCTGGCCGATGCGCAGGTGCGTCCATCCTGCGATTTCAGTGATGATTACAGCTCGACAACCGGCTGGACACAGGTAAACTCACTGGTGTCCGTTTCAGGCGGAACAGTGCTCTACAACGCCGCGCCGGATGGGAGTAATACATCACGCCGCATTTTCAAAAGTCTAGGAACCACGATTTCGTCCACCAACTCCTGGACCACGAAGTTTGAGTTCAAAGCCACAGCAATCGGGACAGGCGGACCCGGACACATTCTCTGTGCAATGACGGCAGGCAACCTCGACCCGGTTTGTGATCAGGCTACCTATGCTGCGACTAACCAGGATTGCATCATGGCGGCCTGGGAATCCAACAACAACACCAACAGTCCTTCCTCGCTGATGCTCTATGGCCGCGCAAAAGACGGAAACGGGGCTTTTGCCTCTTCAGCCGGAATCCTGCTTGCGCTGAACACCCAGTATTACCTTCGTCTGGATCGCATCGACGCAACGCATGGACAAATCAGCGCCTACACCGATGCGGCGTATTCCATACCGGTTTCCGGATCGCCACAGTGCTTTACTATTTCCTCGGGCGTTACTGGCCTCACTTATATTCAGCATGGTGGTATTACGTGGGGTGGTTCTGATCGCAGCCTGACGGCAACAGTCGATAATGTTTGCCTTAAGCTCGGCTGAATTTCCCCCGGCTCTATCTCGTATTCCGGCTACGTCTGCACCTCCGGCAGCATCACGATCAACAGCACCGGTTCCGGCGGCATCGCGAATTTCACGCCGACTTACCAGTGGGAAAAGCAGGACAACTGCACCGGTGCCTGGACGGCAATTCCCGGAGCAACGGGATTGACACTGTCGGGTTATTCGATCAGCAACTCCGCCTGCTTCCGCCGCAAGATCATCGGGCCCTGCGGTGTGGAAGCGTACTCGAATACCGTTTCTGTAACGGTTTACGTAACACCGACGCCGTCGATCAACGTCAGCGGCATGGGAGCTTGTGATAACAGCGCTGTGCTCACCGCATCGGTCCCGCCTGCACAGGCTACGGGTATCAGCTATCTCTGGAACACCGGTGCAACGACAGCGACGATTACTCCGACGATCTCCAGCTACACGGTGTATACGGTTACGGCGTCAAATGCTTGCTACAGCACAAACGCTTCGACAGGGATTTCTCCTTGTGTAAATCTTACGGGTGATTTCCCGCCGGATTCTAACGGATTGACGATTAATGATGATTTTTGTGTGAACTGGGACGGCACACACGGGTCAGAATATTTTTGGATCAAAGATCTCTCCATGGCAGATGGTGCGGCTCCGGCGTATAATGCAACACAGGGACGACTGCGGATTTGGAACAGCTGGGGTATGCTGTTGTATGATAATACCTGGTATGCAGGATGCGGTGGGTTATGGAATGGTATTTTTACGTGGAATGGTATCTATGCAGGCTCACCTGTGTCTTCAGGCTGGTACGAATGGAAACTCGATCTGAGCAATTGCGGAACAGGAGTGCATACCTACGAAGGTTCTGTCTTCTGCCATGGCGTTTGCCCTGCACGTTATATGAACCCGGAGCAGCAAGGATCAACCGCTTCCGGTAACAGCATGACGAACGTGTACCCGAATCCCGGCAACGGAGCTTTCGAAGTAACCTTCGAAATGCCTTCCGATCAAACCGCTGGTGCTGAGAAAACCGTCGTTGTAACCGATGTCCTTGGCAAAGAAGTCGTCACCATGCAGGTTCCTGCCGACCAGTCCACTGCCCAGGTTAATCTCACCGATCAACCGGCCGGTGTATATTTCTTTACGGTCAAGACGGGCGAAAAAACCTCTACGGTCCGCGTGGTGAAACAGTAAATCAACTGAATGGTTTTATTTGAGAAAAGCATGTCCGGTCAATAGCCGGACATGCTTTTTTACAAAAATCGAATGAGGAAAAAAAAGGCCGTCGAAAGAAGCACTACTGCAACTGCAATAATCATCATGTTCCTGATCCTCCTCCTGTGCTTCGCAATCACCCGCTGCCGCTGTTCCTCCCGCATGCGCATCGCCACGTCGTAATCATTCTTCCACGCATTGACGATCGTTTCCGCTTTGTGCTTCTGGAATTCCGAGTACTGCTGCTTCGTGTTGGCATTTTGATTTTTCGGTTTCGAATAATAACCGAAATGCCGGTCGTGCTTCAACCGCAGCACAGGATCGAGCAGCGTATCGAGCGCTTCCTTCAACACCATGAACTGTTGCGCCGCGTCGCCGGATGCATTCACGTCGGGATGTGTTTCCCGCGTTTTCTTCCGCCACGCTTTCCGGATCGTCGCTTCGTTCGCGCCCGGGGAAATTTCCAGCAGCTTGTAAAAGTCCGTTTCCATTGGAAATTCTGCGTTCGGCTTGCCGGTATGACGGCTGCAAACCCTTTACCGGAACGAAGATCGCAGGAATTTCCACCTTCTCCGCAAGTTTTAAAACAAGCTGTCGTCTAAGAATTAGATTTCGAAGGTGGAAGAACAAGCTCTCCTTCGTGAATTGCAGGCCGGCAGCCAGGATGCGTTTCGCAAACTGTTCCGGAACTACCGGCAGCGGGTGTACAACACCTGCCTCGGTTTGCTGCAGCACAGCGAAGATGCAGAAGACGTGACGCAGGAAGTGTTCATTGAAGTGTTTCGCTCCGCAACCAGTTTCCGCGGCGACGCGCAACTCTCGACCTGGCTGTACCGCGTGGCGACAAACAAAAGCCTGGACCATCTCCGTGCGCAGGCGCGGGGCAAACGTTCCGGCAATGTCGTTCGCCTCGATGGAGAAGCGGCGCCGCAGATCGCAGCGGAACACGCATTTGTTCACCCGGGCGTGGCGCTCGAGCAGAAAGAACGCGCGAAAACACTTTTTGCGGCCATCGCTGCTTTGCCGGAGAATCAGCGCGTGGCGTTCACGCTCAGCAAAGTCGAAGGACTGAGCTATAAAGAGATCGGGGAAGTGATGGAAATGAATTTGCCCGCCATCGAATCGCTGATCCATCGCGCGAAAACGAACCTGAAAAAACTGCTGGCCGATTTTTATCGTGCAGAAAAATAAAATGAAAAACGAATCGCTTACGCCGGAACAAAAAGCCGACCTCGCGCTCGAAAGCCTTCACGGCATGACCCGCGCGGAAGTCCCGGCCGCACTGGAAGAAAAGCTCTTCGCACGACTGGCGAAACATGCCGCAGCACGCACACCGAAATGGTTTTGGGCAGCAGCGGTCGTATTGCTGGCGGTGAATGTCGTCGCAGCCTTCCACGGTTCGGAAGAAAAAAGATCCGGCGGCAACGAACTGAAATCGGTGGGCGCTTATTATTTCCCGGGCGGCGACTGGTTCTCACAAACGGAATAACATGAAACTGCTTTCCAACTCCCGGTTTACCGGCCCCGCGCTGCTGCTGCTGTTGGTGCTCAACGCAGGAATGCTGTTCGTGCTGCTGCGTCATCCGAAGCCGCCCCGCAACAACGACGCGGTGAAAAATTTTCTCATCGACGAGCTGAAGCTGGATGCCGGTCAGCAGCAACAGTTCGCATCGCTGGTCAGTGAGCATCGCGCAGCGGCAGAGCAGGCGCAGCGCCGCATCCACGAATGCCGTGATTCGCTCGTGCAGCAGCTTTCCGCAACGCCGGCGAATGAAGAAACAATCACGCGCCTTTCGGAAGAGATCGGCGATCAGCAGGCCCATCTCGAAAAAGCGACGATGGATCATTTCTCGAAAGTGCGCGCCATCTGTAATCCTTCGCAGCAACAAAAATTCGACGAAGTCATCCGCGAAGCGCTGCACATGATGGCGCCGCAGGGACCGCCGCCTCCGGGCAAACATTGATCGCCGCAAGTTTTTTCGCAACATAACGTCTAAACAGGAAACTCACCCCCAATGAAAAAAACACTACTCACGCTTTCTTTCGCTTCCTTACTGATCGCCGGCCATGCGCAGGTCGCTCCCGAGATCGGCTGCTGGATACTGAACACGAGCAACGCCACGGGTTACAACAACATCCCGTCGAACGTGCAGCAGGTGCAGTATTCCAACAACAACGTGTACGTCAGCTGCACTTGTATCCCCGGTTACGATATCGGCCCGTGGGTCGGCAACCCGAACACGCCGTCGAACCAGAATTTCGTGTACAAGCTCACGCGCACGCCGCAGCAGAATACCGGCAACCCGGTGAACACGCCGCTCGGGCACATCGGCGTGTGGACGAATGGCGTGAGCATGTTCAACGCGAAAGATGCGATGTCGTACAACAACGCCGGAGTCTGGAACCAGAATGCGATCGTCGTTGAAGGCGGATCATTCGACACCTGCCTCGGCCATCCCGCACCGAACGGCGAATACCATCACCACCTCAACCCGCATTGCCTGTACGATGATCACGACAGCACCGTGCATTCGCCCATCATCGGTTATGCGTTCGACGGCTATCCCGTGTACGGCGCGTATGCGTATGCCAACACGAACGGCACCGGCCCGATCACGCGCATGAAAAGCAGCTACGTGATGAATACGGCGACCACGCGCGCCAATGGCCCCGCCGTTTCTGCGCAGTACCCGCTCGGCTATTACATCGAAGATTTCACTTACGTAGCCGGCTCGGGCGATCTCGACGAGCACAACGGGCGTTTCTGCGTGACGCCGGAATATCCCAACGGCACGTACGCGTATTTCGTCACGCTCGATGCCAATCTCAATGCCGCGTATCCGTACACGGTCGGACCGACGTACTACGGCACCGTTCCTTCCGGCAACACCGGCCCGGGCAGCGGCCACAACACCGTTTCGGAACAAGTCACAACCTACACGCCTTCGGGAGTGAATGAAATCGCGTCAACGCTTCCCGTTACGATTTTCCCGAGCCCAGCCTCGCTGAACGGAACGATGAACATTTTCATCTCGCCGGTCGCCATCAACAACATCACGATGACGATGTTCGGTGTCGACGGCAAAGAAATCCGCCGCACGGAGAACATGCAGCCGGCGGTCACTTATCCAATCGATCTCAACGGATTGCCGGGCGGAATGTACCTGGTGCGATTCGAGTACAACGGCCTCGTCACGACCCAAAAAGTGATGATCGCCGGCGAATAGCGTCCTCTACATTCGAGTAGAAAGCCCCGCTTGTTCATGAGCGGGGCTTTTTTTGTGATCGCCGGCGAGTCGGGTGAGCCGGCGAGTCGGGTATTAACACCCGACTCACCGTCAGCAGCACTTTCTCTCGTACAAAGATCACGCTGTCAAAATCTTGTTTCTGTTGTGAAACGACGCAAAGATCTCGGAGCAGCAGCAACAGCAATTTCAATGCAACAGTTGTCGCGCTGTACGCTGCAAGTCCTCGCGTGCAGCAGAACAAAGCTGCTGCTGTCGCATTCGCTTTGTTCGCTGCACGCTCCGGGCTTTCCCTGCCCGACTGCGTCGTTCAGGCGGGTGCTGCCATCGCGGCTATTTTCATCCGTCCGTGCTCACCAGAACAACAAAAAAAACGGCGATCATCGCTGACCGCCGTTTCACTTCTGTATTTACCGTCTTCAATTACTTGTGCGACTCGATGTATTCGTTCAGCTCGTCAACCGACGTAGAGAACGAGAAGCCGTCGTTCAGCTGGTAGTAGTTGTTCGGGTCGGTGGTTTTGCCGTACGCGAACTTCGCCCACTCGAGCTTGTTCTCTTCGAAGGAGAAGAGCGCCATGATCTCTTTCACCTGCGCGCAGCTCATGCAGTTGGTGTTGAGCACCTGCTTCGCCACTTTCAGCTTGCCGTCTTCGAACGACTGGCCGCTGATGGATTTTTTTGCCGCAGCGAAATCGGAAGCCGACATCGGGTACACGCAGCCTGCAGGAGCGGGAGCAGGCGCCGGTGCGGTGGTCGTCGTCGTGCCGCCGGTCGTCGTGGTGGTAGAAGACGACGTAGTGGTAGTGGTCGTCGTGGAAGACGTTGACGTGCCGCCCATGCCGTCGTTGATGTTGATGTTGATGCCGACGCCGGGCATGCCCATGTTCACGTTAGCGCCGTTGGCAGTACCGGTTGTGGTCGTTGTGGTGGTCGTCGTCGAGCTGGAGGAATTGCCGGCATTCGGATCGGAAACCGTGGTGGTGGTCGTTGCGCCGGTCGGGGTGCCGCCAACGTTCATCGTCACCGATGCGCCCTGCGTCTGGGTTTGTGCGGGAGCCTCAGTGGTCGTCGTCGTGGTGCTGTACGAGCTGGTCTGCGTCGCGTTGCCCGACGGGTTGAACTGGTACACAACCTGGCCGGGACCGGCGGTGGTGGTGAGGTCGGCTACGCTGTTCGGGCGGAGCTTCAGGCCTTTTTTCGTGTTGTCGATCGAGCAGATGAGCTCTTTGCCGTGGAGGTCTTCGCCGCCGTACATCATGTAAACGTTCTGGTCGATCGGTGCGAGGTTCGCATCGGCGAAGATCACACGCACTTTATAGTTCGGCGCCGTGAGCCCCGTGACTTTCACGTTCGTTTCGGGATTTTCGTTCTGGCGAAGACCGTTAACGATCAGCGTGAACTTGTAGCCGTCCTGCGAGAAGACGACGAGGTTGTTGGCCTGCGCAAAAGCGAAAGCCGCCATCAGCATGAAAGCTGAGAAGAGTGAGAGGCGTTTGAGAGTGGTTTTCATAGTCGGTTTTGGTTGATGTTGTTGTGGGGTGGATTTCAACTGCTGTGCCAGAACCGTGTGTGAATTCACAACTTCCCGGTTTCGGCGTCCTGTTTTTTTTCTGCGCTGCAAAAGTACGAGGAAGAACAGGAGTAGCGGTTGTCTTATAGCTACACGATGAAAATTTAATGGTTGTAGACGTGAAGCAAATACGCGTGAATGCTGCGTTTTCTCTTCGGAGAATGTGAGTTCACAAATTGTAAGTGCCTATCTTGGGAACGGTTTTTGAAAACCCGCATCACAACCAACTCCCGCTTATGAACCAGCTTTTACAGAACCGTTACAACGAGCTCGGCATGGAAGAAGTGAAGCAGCTGAAGCACCGGCTCCGCGATTCTCCCAAAGCATTGCGGCTGATCGAGCTGCTGGAAACGCGCCGCGGAAGAAAGATCAATACGGTGGATGCGGTCGATTATTTATACGAAGGCGAAAGCGGCACGTTCGAAGTGTTGCGCAACCGTTTTTTCAAATTGCGCAAGCAGCTCATCAGCATGATGGAGCAGAGCATTTCTCCTGCGGGAAGCGCAGCCGGTCTTTCGCTGCTGCCGCTCGAAGAAAAGCTCTACCGCTGCCGCCAGCTCATTTCCGAAAATCATTTTCAGCTGGCACGAACGGAGCTCCGCGCGCTCATCACCGAATGCAAGAACCTCAACGTTTTCGAAGTGCTGCCCGACGCCATCTCGCAGCTCATCTATTGCAACATGGCGCTGAACGTGCTGCGCGAAAACGAAGGACTGACCAATGAGCTTGCCGAAGCCAGCGCCGTGCTCCACGATTTCCGCGTGATGCAATCGCTCTCGCGCAAAGTGTACCTCTGCGCCATTGCACGAACGCCGGGCGATGCAGCCGTGCTCTTCCAGCAGCTGCGCCGTTACGCCATCCGCCGCAGCGCCTTCCCGCGTTTCCGCATGCTGTATCACTTCACCGTCTTTACGTATGGCAACGGCATGCCGATGGTCACCGCGAAATCCGCAGCGCGCCATCTCACGGCGCTGAAAGCATTGATGACGGAACACCCGGACATGCCCTGCGGCTATTACGAGCCGAATTACACGTCGCTGCTGCAATTCTATTTCAAGATGGGCGAGGGAACGACGATGTTTTTGCGCGGCGATGTGCAGAGCTGCTATCGCGCCTTCACGGAAGCGTGGGAGATCCAGGAACGCATTCCGAACCTGCGCATCCGCAAATCGGAAAGTCATTTCGCCAATAAGATCGCCATCGAAATCGCCACGGGCCGCTATCGCGAAGCGCTGAAAACGGCGGAAGACCTCATCGAATTCCAGAAGGAGCAGCGGCAGGAAGAGAAGCGCCTCAAAGCTTACGCGGAGATCGCTACTATTTACAGCTACGCCTGGCCTTCGCTGAAATGCCCGAACCCGGAATTCATCGCGAACCAGCTGAAGAGCTACGTGGCGATCCTGCGCAAAACGGATTCCCCGCTCATCGGCGACGCGCTCTCCACGCAGGCGATCTTCTCGTTCTTCTGCGGCGATTTCAAAAAAGCAGCGAAGCTCATCAGCATGGAAGAAGCCGCGCGCGTGTTCCGCGTGATGGGCATGGAGATCTATTGCCAGATCTTCCGCCTCAACCTTTCATCGACCCCCGCAGAGATCGGCGCCGTCAAAAAAGAGCTGGAGAAAAAGCTGCATGCCGCGATTTCGTCCGATACGGTTTTCGGTTTGCGCCGCGCCGCGAATATGATCAAGCTGCTTGAAGAATCGATTAAGAAGCAATAACACATCCGGCTGTTTCCATTGCCGGTTGATTTCGTTGAAAACACTACATCTTCGACGAATGCTTTGTTTTTGTAGATAAAATTTGTTTCTGTCCGGATAAAGTCTACCTTTGCGGCCGGTTTAAACACCTTTGCTGCAACCATGAAACGCATTTTTCCCTTTCTCCTGCTGTTCCTTTCCCTGGCATTCGTCGCTTGTGAAAAGCAGGAATTGCCGGCCCCGAACACCAACAATACCACTGTTCCCGTCAGCGTGGAATACCGCATCACAGCGGTTTCCGGCCACATGAACATCCAGTACCAGGCGCCGGATGCGAACGGCAACATGGAAACGAAGATCAACACGATCGACCGCACGAACTTCTCTTTCAAATTCGATATGACGCCCGGCAAATCATTGAAAGTTTCCGCGTCGAATGCGATTCCTTCCGGTGATGAAGTGCATGCTGCGATCTACGTGAACGGGCAACTCTTCCGCGAAGGTTTTGCAAATGCGCCCGGCACCACGGCAGTGGCTGAAGGACAATATTGATTTTTTGCTTGTTCCCGGACCCAGGGAATTACAGGAGAGGCCGGCCTTCCACGCCGGTCTTTTTTTATGCGCAAAAATCTGGCGTGGAATTTTCAGGAACTGCAGCATGGGAAAACCGGCGACCAAACTCATCAAGCGGCTGCAGGAACGAAAGCAAACACTGGCATTGGCGGAAAGCATGACCTGCGGACTGGCCGCCCACCAGCTCAGCACGGTGAAAGGAACTTCCGAAGTATTGCTGGGCTCGATGGTCTGCTATCATGAATCCGCGAAATCCTGCCTGCTGCACGTCGACAAAAAGCTGATCAAAAAATATACGGCCGAATCGCAAGAGGTCACGGATGCGCTCGCGAAGAAATTATCGAAGCTCATCACCGCCGATTTTTACGGGGCTATTACCGGTCTTGCTTCGGAAGGCGGAAGCGAACGCAAAGGAAAACCCGTCGGCACCGTTTTCTTCTCCGTCTATCACAAAAGAAAAATGCACCGCCTGCGAAAAGTCTTCCGCGGAACGCCGCTGGAGATCCGGAAAAAAGCGGTGAAGGCGTTGTATGATCTGATTGTGGAAGTGGCGGAGTAATGTGCTAATGTGCTAATGAGTTAATGTGCTAATGCGCGCACGGCGACCGCACTTTAAAACCACATAGGAGAACATAGAACACAATAGATAGCTATGTGACCTATGTTCCTATTGTGGTTCAACAATTCCATTTCCCGCAGCAATCCGAATCGCACAATTACCTCTAAAGATTAGCACATTCGCAAATTGCACTCATTAGCACATTATTTATTCACCACCCGCAGATCCCCAAGATCATAGCTGCCGTCGGAAACGACTAATTCGAAATGGCTGACGCAATTGATGAGCTCCATCCACGTCAGGCGGATCTTGAATTTTTTTACGGGCAATTTATCATTCGGGAAACTGCTTTGTTCCTGCCGCGATTTGTCGAGCGCATACAACGTGAGCACCGGGTATTTTCCCTGGATAAAAATCTTCATCGCCACAGGATCGAAATTGTCGGCGTCGTAATTCGTCAGCTTCAACGCAAGCGAGCGGAAGTCGTCGTTCCCGATAAGGTCGATGGCCGCAAATCCCACAAGGTCGTGCTGGTCCGTTTCAAAAGGCTGGTGGATCGTTTTCATGCAATATGGATAAGCATATTTATTGCCAAACCACGAACGCCAATCTTTAAACGTCTTTCACAGCAAATATTCGTATTCGCGGTATTCGTAACGATTCGTAATTCGTAACCCTTTTTCAGGTTTACGACAGCCTTCCCTCGTTTATTGCCCCACCCATTTTGTAGAAGAGTTTCCGCATGGGCAATAAAAAAGCAGGACCACCACCCCGGCGATCCTGCTCTCTCAAAGCGCTCTTTTATTCCCTGACAATTCGCAGGAAGAGCACCTCTTTGCCGGTCAGCTTCACCTGGTAAACACCCGTGGCAAAAGCATTCAGTGAGATTTCCTGTTGCTGCAATCCTTCCACCTGCTTGCTGAAGATCACCCGGCCCGTCGCGTCGAAAACTTCGAGCTGCGTAATGCCGCTGTTGGACGGCCAGCTGATCATCGTGCTGCCGCTGGTCGGGTTCGGAACGGCAGACAACGTCGCATCCTGCAGTACCGGAACGCCGGTGCAGACATCAACATAAACAGTCGACGATGCTGTCGCGGAACAACCGTTCGCATCCGTGTACGAATAATCGATCGTAACGTAGCCGGTGCCGGAAGTCGCAGGATTGAATTGGTTGCCGCTCACGCCCGGGCCGCTGTAGGTGCCTCCCGCAGGCGAGCCCGCCTGCAACGTGTACACAGGGCTGTTGATGCAGAAGAACGTATCGACGCCCATGCTGAAATTCACGGTCGGCAGCGGATTTACGTTCACCGTTACCGTCGAAGAAGTATCGGCGCAGTAACCGTTCGAGGCAACGACGTAATACGTGCCTGCATTCGAAACGAGAATCGCTGTCGACGTAGAGCCGTTGCTCCAGTCGTAACCGGTGCCGCCGTTGGCCGTCAGCACGACGTTATCGCCCTGGCAGAACGTGAGCGGTCCCGAAGCGGAGATCGTCGCTACCGGCTGCGCGAGCACGTTTACGTTGACGGCCGCAGAAGTTCCGGAACATCCGTTGCCGTCCGTCACCATCACACTGTAGTTGCCCGATTGCGTCACTACGATCGCATTCGTCGTTGCGCTGTTGCTCCAGGTGTTGCCGGAAGCGGCAGAGGAGGTGAGCGTCACGTCTCCGCCGGTGCAGAACGTCGTCGCACCGGAAGCGGTGACGGTTACTGTCGGCGAAGGATTCACGGTTACGGCAATGACGGCAGATGTATCTGCACACGTTCCGTTCGATGCGATCACGAAGTAGTTGCCGCTTACGGTAGCGTTGATCGACGCCGCCGTTGAACCATTGCTCCACGTGTAAGTGCCGCCGCCGGATGCGGAGAGCGTAACGTTGTCGCCCTGGCAGAACGTAGTCGGTCCTGCTGCGGTGATGCCGGCAGTTGGCGGAGTTACCACGCTGACGTTCGTTACGGAAGAGCTGTTGCTGCAACCGTTCGCGTCGGTAACGATGACGCTGTAGCTGCCGCTGCTGTTCACGTTGATGCTTTGCGAAACTGCGCCCGTGTTCCAGTTGTAGGTCAATCCCGCAGGAGCCGACAACGTAACGCTGCCGCCGGTGCAGAACGTGGTGGGACCGGATGCCGTTACCGTTGCTGACGGCAGCGGATTAATAATCACGGTTGCCGTCGAAGACAACGTTACCGATCCGCAGGAAGCTTGTGTCGCCACGATGGAAATGGTGTTCGATCCGTTCGCCAGCGATGCCGTGTTGATCGTAAGGCCGATCGTTCCGCCGTTACCATTCGCGGCGCTGCTGACGGCTGCAGCATTGTAATACGCGACGTAAGAAACGCCGGGCTGCGAATTCTGAATCATCACCGTGGCGTTGTTGCCCGCGCAAATCGTGCTGCCCGTCACAACAAGGTTGCTTTGGATCGGGTTCTGGTAAACGGCGATCACCGGCGTGCGCGTCGGGCTTTCGCATCCCGCAGCAGAAACCGTCGAAACATAGAACGTGTCGGTAACGCTGAGGTTGTTGATCGTGTACGTCGCGCCGGTGTTGACGACCGAACCGGCTACAGGATAAGCGTACCAGTTGTAGCCGCTGCCGCCGGATGCTGTGAGCACTGCGTTGCCGCTGGCGCAAACCGTATCGTTCACCGTCGTGGGCGCAGTCGGAAGCGCATTCACGACGACCGTATTCACCTGCGGAGAAGAAACGCAACCATTGTTCGTGTTGGTGATGACGAGCGTGTACGTGCCTGCGTCCGCTGCCGAAACGTTGGTCACCGGCGCGGGATCTTCCTGCGAAGAAGAGAAACCGTTCGGTCCCGACCACGAATACGTAGCACCGGGAATCGTCGGAGCGGAAAGCACCAGTGTGCTGCCGGCGCACAGCGGCGTATTGGAGAATGCGACGTTATCATTAAAATACAGCGCCATGATCTCATCGGCATTCAGCGCGCGATTGTAAACGCGGATATCATCGAGCTTGCCGCTGTAGATCTGCGAGCCGGAACCATTCGCCTGCCGGCCGATCTGCGTAGGCGTGCCCGTCCAACCGATCGAGCCCACGTAATTGTATGCGCCCGTAAGCTGCCCGTCCTGGTAGGTGCGCAGCCATGAGCCGTCGTACGTGCAGGTGATGAGCGTCCATTGTCCGAAAGGAACATTGACGTTGCTCTCGAGGTACGCATTGCCATCGACGCGCCAGCGCACGCGGTTCTGCTGCACGTTCTGCGCATCCCAGTAACCGTAGAAACCGCTGTAGACGCCCGTGTTCGCCCAGTCATTCAGCAGCGGCATGTTGCCACCGGCAAAATAGTTCGCGTTCACCCACATCGAAACCGTCACCTGGTTCGTCAGCGCCTGCATGTCCGAAGGCGTTCCGCAATCGATGTAATTGTTCGATGCAATGCTCAGCGCGCTGTTCGGCTGGTTCAAACGGTCGTTCACATACGTGCCTGTGCTGACCAGCGTAGCGTTGTTGCTGCGGCCGCTGGAGTCGGCGACGTTGCCGTTCATTTTGTAATGCATGATCAGTCCCGAATAGAGATTCACCGTCGGCGAAGTCGCGAGGTTGATCGTTGCAATGACGGGCGTGCGATTGCTTTCGCATCCGTTCGCATAAATGGAAACGTAGTAGTTTGTCGTGGCGTTCAGCGAAGGCGTGGTGTACGCAGGCCCGATGAAGATCTGCGTTCCGCCGGTGGCAGCAGTGTACCAGTAGTAAACAGCGCCGACCGGAGCACCCGATGCGCTCAGCGTTACAGAGCCCGGGCCGCATCGAGAAGCGCCTGTTGTGACAGGAGCATTCGCCGCTGTGATCACGCTCACTGTTACAGCGCTAATGATGACCGAACATCCCGAAGGACCGGTAGCAACAACCTGGAACGTCGTGTTCGCTGTGAGGTTGCCGGTGGCGAACGAAAGCGTGTCGCAGTTGCCGGCTTGTGCGGAACCGATGTTCGTGCTGGTTGCTGCATTTTGTAATTGATAACTCACACCTTTCTGCGTGCCGATGACTTTGATTGCGCTTGCGGTGTTCGGGCAAATGGCAGCGGGCATCGCAACAAGGTTCATCGCGTCGGGCTGTTCGAGCAGCAGCGAATTCATCTCTGCGCTGCTGAGCGTGCGGTTGTAAATGCGGAAGTCGTCGAAGGCGCCGTTCGCATACGCATCACCCGACCAGTTGCTGCGGCCAATGTAGCAGATCGTGCGCACGACGTTTTGCGGTGCGGTGATCGTACCCGATACCAGCTGCGTGCCGTTCATGTACAGGCGGCCGGTTCCCGCGCTCCACGTGAACACGAGCAACGACCATTGTCCCGTCGGGATCGTCGTGGAAGGACTGCTGATCTGTCCGCCGGAAGTTGTGCCGTTATACACTTCCGCTGCGGGACGACCGCTCGTTCCGTTGGTCACCGCCATAAGCACGTTGTTGTTGCCGGGGCCGTTTCCGAAATCGAAGACGCGGCTCCACGTGGCGTAGTTGTTCGTTTTCACCCAACAGCTCACCGTGAAGCTGCTGCCGTTGAAATAAACGCCGTCCGGCACATCGATGTAACCGTTGCTGCCGTTGAAGAGCAGCGCGCCGCCCGCATTGCCGAAACGGTCCATCGTAGCAGTGACGCCGCCGACCATTGTTCCGTTCAGGCCGTTGCCGCTGGCGTCGTTCGCGTTGCCGTTCATCGGGTAATACAGCACGAGCCCCGACGAAAGCGAAGAGAGCAACGCCGAGTTCATGCCCATGCCGTCGGGCGATTGGTTGATCGTGACGTCCGTCGTTACTGTTGCGGAGCAACCGCCTTTCGTGATCGTCAGTGTATACGTTCCCGATGCAGCAAGCGTCGCGTTGGCGATCACCGGGTTTTGCTGCGTCGAAGAGAAACCGTTCGGGCCGCTCCATTGATACGTGGCGCCCGCAAGCGTCGCTCCGAAAAGCGTGAGCGAACTGCCTTCACATTGCGGCGAATTGGAAGAAGCCGGGCGCAGTTGCAAAATGAAAGGCGCCGTGACCGTGCCGTTGATGTCATTCCACGTAGCGCTCGGGACCTGCAGCGTGGTGTAATCTTCGTTGCCGGAATTGTTCGGCTCGCCCGCATTCCAGTTCGTGTAAGTCGTCGGCGAACCGTCGGCCCAGAGGAACGTTCCTTCCGTCACCTGGTCGGTATAACCGATGAAGCAACCGGCCGTAGCGTGCGTATTCAGAAAGGTGTTCGTTGCTGCATCGGGAACCGTCGCGAGATTGCCGCCGTTGTTCTGGCAGGTCGTCTGCGCAGCGGTCCACGTTTGCGAGATAAGGCTGTAATAAAATTCATTTCCGTTGAAATTGCCCATGTAACGGAACGACGCCGCAGCAGGAATATCACCGAGCACGCCGTTGATCGTCAGCGATTGCGTTGAAGCCGCGCCGATGGAAACCGGAACGTCGGTCGTCACGCGGACTTTATAGCCGGAGCCGGAAGGCATGCCCTGCGGGATGGTGCCGCTGATCGTGCCGGTCGTTGCAAAAGAAACGAGCGAGCCGATCTGAATCGCATTGGTGAAGCTTCCTGCAGCATCCGACAGCTCGAGGCGATACATGTTGCCGTTGGAAACACCGCTGGAAGAAAAATCAACGGCAATGGTTCCGCCTGCGCAAACGGACAACGGAGAAATGTTCGTCACGGAAACCGTCGCCGCATTACTCGTCGCGAGCGCTGCTGCTTCCTGCGCATTCAGCGCGCGGTTGTACACGCGGAACTCATCCAGCGCACCGTCGATCGGGTACCAGTTGCTGCCGAAACGTCCGAGGCAAAGCTGCTTCGTGTTCATCGTGGTAAAAGACGAAGCGCCCGTCACCGTAGCGACCAGCGAACCGTTTACGTAGAGGTATTGCGCAGTGGCATCCATCACGTAAACCAGATGTACCCACGCGCCCGTTGTGTAACCGGCCAGCGTATAGTTCAGCGTCGTCTGGCTGACGTTGCCGATGCTGATGGAAAGGTTCGATCCCGACAAAGCCGTCAGCGCGAATAAGCCGCCGCCCGCATCACCGTCCTTCGCGAACATGCAATGCGAACCGCCCGCCACGATATTGCCGAAGCCGTTGGTGCCGACGTTGCTGTTGAGGCGCATCCAGTAGGAGAACGAAGCGCCCGTGGTGAATTGCAGCGTGCTGCTGTTCGGGATCGTGACACGTCCTGCGTTGTTGGGGCCACTCATGTTGCAAGCGGAATTCGCATTGCCCCATTGGTCAGCGACAATCGCGGCGGAACCGGAAAGCGTTCCGTTGTTGCTGTTGCCCGAAGCATCGAGCGCATTTCCGGTAAACGGATAATAGGCTACGAGGCCGTTGGTGAGGTTCACCTGGGCGCGCAGTCCGAAAGCGAGTGAGAACAAAGCGAGCAACAGCAGGAGCAGGCGTTGCAGCAGTTTTGTTCGTGCGAAGAGTTGGTTCATCGTCGTTGGATTTGGAAATGGGGCTACACAAAAATATTTCCACCTTTCCCCGTTTGTTAAGGAAAGTGTCGCTGGGGGTGACACGAAGGAAATTCCAGCGGGATGGGATGGGTTAAAATCGTTGATTTTAAAGGGATAGAGAGAAAAAACTTGTGACTTCATAAGACTATAGTCATGCAAGCTTTCCCTGCTGAATAATTACCTTCGCAGCCTATGAAAACCATTCTCGTCATTGGCGCCGGTCGCTCTTCTTTTTCGCTGATTCATTACCTGCTCGAACATGCTGCGGAATGCGGCTGGCAGGTGCGCGTCGGCGACATGGATGAAAAGAACGCGGCGGCAAAGATAAACGGTCATGCAGCCGGCTCGTCGTTCCGTTTCGATATTAACGATGCGGCGCTGCGTGAAAAAGAAGTGGCCAACGCGGCGATCGTCGTTTCCATGCTGCCGGCGTTCATGCACGGCGCGGTGGCGAAAGAATGCGTGAAGCAGGGAAAACATCTCGTGACCGCGTCTTACGTTTCCGACGAGATGCGCGCGCTGGATGCGGAAGCGAAATCGAAAGGCTGCATCCTGCTGAACGAGATCGGGCTCGACCCCGGCATCGACCACATGTCGGCCATGCAGATCATCGACCAGGTGCGGGCGAAAGGCGGGGAGATGACGGCGTTCTATTCCTACTGCGGCGGATTGGTCGCCCCGGAATCGAACGACAATCCCTGGGGGTACAAGTTTTCCTGGAATCCGCGTAATGTCATTCTGGCCGGGCAGGCGACTGCTCAATACATTGAAAATGGAAAGTATAAATACCTGCCTTACAATCGTTTGTTTTCATCTTCTGAAACAATCGCTGTAGATGGATGGGGCGAATACGATGCGTACGCCAACCGCGATTCATTGTCGTATCGTGCGGTGTACGGACTGGAAAATATCCCGACAATGCTGCGCGGAACGCTGCGCGAAAAAGGTTTCTGTCAGGCCTGGAACGCTTTCGTGCAGCTCGGCTGGACCGACGATACATTCAAGATTCACGACGCGAACGAGCTCAGCTATTCGCAGCTGCTGGATGCTTTCCTGCCGAAAGGAACCGGCGACCAGAAACAGCGCCTTGCCGACTTTCTGCGCGAGCCGGTGAATGGCGATGTGCTGTCGAAACTCGAATGGGCCGGCATTTTCTCCGACGAAAAGATCCGCCTCACGGAAGCATCACCCGCACAAATCCTGCAGGACCTGCTCGAGCGCAAGTGGCTGCGGCAGCCCGGCGAAAAAGACCTGGTCGTGCTGCAGCACCGTTTCGAAGACAAGCTCGGCGGCACAAATCATCGGCTGCTGTCTTCGCTCGTCCTGAAAGGCGAAGACGAAGTGCACACCGCCATGGCCAAAACCGTCGGACTTCCCGCAGCGATCGCCGTGAAAATGATCTTCACCGGCAAATTGAACCGTCGCGGCGTTTGCGTCCCGGTAACGGCGGATATTTATGAGCCTGTGCTGAAAGAGCTGGAAGGTTTTGGCATTCGTTTCAGCGAGAAGGAAGAAACGTTCTGATCGAACGAAAAAGAGAATCGAATTAAAAAATTAAACCTCGAAGGATTTGGAATCCTTCGAGGTTTAATTTTTTCTCATTATAGAATCCGCTTACTGCGGTCGCGCGACGCCTTCGGCAGGAGCAACGGTAGCGCTGTCGCTGGAAGTACGTTTGTTGCCGTGCTTCACTTTTTGCGAGCCGCCTTCATCGATCGCGATAGGAGCGGGGGCGCCTTCGGAAGGATTGGTGCTTTTCTGGGAATTCTGCGCTTCCTGTTTCGGCTTGGCTTCCGTAGAAGATCCCTGCGAGTTGCCGTTGGTGGCCGTTCCATTCTGCGGGCGGCCTTTCGTGGGACGGCTGGAACCGCCTTCGTCAATCGTGATCGTTCCCGAACCGCCACCGGGAGCGGGAGCGCTGCGGTTGGTGTTGGTCTTCGTCGTGTCTTTCTGCTCCTTTTTCTTCTTGTCCTTGTCGGATTGAGCATGTGCGGATTGCGCGAACGCCAGTCCGGCAAACAGGAGCAGCAGGGTAAGGAATCGTTTCATGGTAACGGGAGTTTCTAGTGTCTTTTCAAAGATAATGCCATTTGCGAAAGTTCCGGGTTCAATGTTTAAGGTTCAACGTTCTCCTTCAAAAACAACCTTGAACCTTGAACGCAGAACCTTGAACTATTTCAACAATTCCAATGCTTCAGGAACGGTGACCTGCTGTCCTTTGAAGAAAGCGATCACGAACGCGTCGGGGAAACCCTGTGCGCGCATCTGGTCGCGGATGGCCATGATGGATTGGTAATCGTTCGTGCTGCCGACGGTATAACGGTTGAGGCCGGCCGCAGTCACGTCTTTCTTCAGCCCGGTGATCTTGTTCAGCTTCTCCTGCACGTCGGCCGGCGGTTCGTTTTTGAAGACGCCCACCTGCACGCGGAATTCCACGAAGCTCTTCACGTCGGCGCTCTTCTCTTTGTTCTCGTTCAGGTCTTCTGCAGGTTCTGTTTTCACGTACGTCGCGCCGGCTTTTTCGAGCGGGATGCGTTTGCCGTTTTTGTAAGCGGTGATGAACGCGCCGTTGTAGCCTTTCACCAGCAGCTGGGCCTTCGCATTGGCCGCCTGCTCGAACGTAGAGTAGGAGCCGCTCGTGTATTTGTAAAGACCGTCTTCCGTTTTGAAAACGCTCAGGTTCGGAACGTCGGCGAATGCATCTTTCGAGATCGGACGTTTGAAGGCGCCGAGCTGCACACGGAATACAACTCCCGTATCGGCAGGATTGATCGTCGTGTTGCCCGCAGAACCGGAGTTGCCGCCATTCCCGGCGGAGCCTGAATCTCCACTGTTACCGGAGTTTCCTCCATTGCCGGAATTGCCTCCGATGCCAGAATTTCCTGCAACACCTGTCGAACCGGAATTACCGTTATTGCCTGTATTACCCGTGTTGCCGCCGTTACCAGAATTTCCGGAAGAACCAGACGATCCGGAATTTCCAGTGTTACCTGTATTACCGCTGTTGCCTCCGTTTCCGGTATTACCCGAATTCCCCGCAACGCCCGTTGAGCCATTGTTGCCGGATGAACCGCTGTTACCAGCCGATCCCGTAGAGCCGGAGCTGCCCGTATTGTTCACGAATACATCCGTCACCTCGACGTATTTGCCGTTCGCATTTTTGTAAACGATCACGGGTTTAACAAAACCCTGCTGCTCGAGCTGCTTGCGGCGTTTTTCCGCTTCGCGCAGGTCCGTGAATTTTCCGGCCGTGTAAATCGTGGACGAATCATTCAACAACGTGCCGGAAACGTCGGAGACGCTCAGCATTTTCGTCATCAGCGCATTCGGGATACCGCCGGAGTATGTGCCCAGCGAAACCATGTATGTTTTCGATCCGCCGCCGGTGCCCGCCAGATTCTGTCGCGTCAGGATTTCCTGCGTGGCGAAAAGCTCACCGGTGGAATCGTTGTACATATCCCAGCGGCGCTTGATGATCGAGTCGGTAAGGCCGATGCCGTTTTCATCCGCAAAAAGATCGCGCGAGGTGCCGGCTTCCTTATCGCGGTAATCCGCCGTAAGGTCTTTGTCGTCATCGAGCGGGCAACCTTTCAGGTCGACGGTCACGCCTTTCGGAGTGAGGCCGCAGCTGTCGGAAAGATCGAGAATGCCGTCGCCGTCGTAATCTTCGTCGTTGAACGCATACAGCGACGTATCGGCAAACACTTCATGCGTCGTATCGATCTTCTCCGGGCCGTTCAGGTTGTAACGAAGCGTGAAAGCCGTGAAAACGAAGTTGTCGTTTTTCGAATTGCCTTTCCGGTTGCCGGTGCTCGTTTCACTAATGCCGTCGATGTAATCGGTGAAGGAGAAATGGAACGTCGTGCCGATTTTCGCATCCCACTGGTCGGTGAGCTTGAACGAAAAG
>CAMLEF010000017.1 GCA_946478675.1 uncultured Flavobacteriales bacterium
GTTTGCCTGCGCGTCGCATTGCGCGATGGAACGGTGTTAGCTGGGATACCGTCGGGCATGGCATCAACGGGCTCGCGGTTTATTCGATGACCGTGCACAACGACAAGCTGTACGTCGGCGGAAAATTCGGGCAGGCCGGTTACACAACCGTGAGCAACATCGCCGTGTGGAACGACACGAGCTGGTCGGCGGTGGGCAATGGCTTTGCTTCCTTCTGGGGCTCGACGGAAGTGGACGCGCTGCAATCGTTCCAGAGCGAATTGTATGCGGGCGGCTGGTTCCAGATCGCGGGAACGGATTCGACGTGCTCCAACATCGCGAAGTGGAACGGCAGCAGCTGGATGCACGTGGGCGACGGCGTCGACGGAAAAGTGCTGTCGCTTTGCGCGTCGGGAACAAAGCTCTACCTCGGCGGATCGTTCTCTTACACGACGAATAATTATCCCGCGAAACATTTTGCCTCCTGGAACGGCTCCATCATTCAAAGCGTAGGCGGCGGCGTCAACAACACCGTGTATGCGATCACGCCGTACGGAAGCAACGTCTATCTCGGCGGAAGATTCACGCAGGTCGGTAATTCACCGGCGAGACATATCGCTTCGTGGGACGGTTCCACGTTTTCCGCGTTAGGTAATGGTACAGACACAACTGTTCGCGCGATTGCCGCTGACGATGGAATCGTATACGCTTCCGGAGATTTCGCGCATGCGAGCAGCGTTACGGTAAACTACATCGGCAAGTTTTCCGAAACCGGCGTAGGATTCGCGGAAGCATTTTCCGCTGCTGATATTTCTGTTTATCCGAATCCTTCGAATGGAATTTTCCGTTTCCTCTTCGGAGAAATTCCCGGAACAAAAACGATTGAAATTTCCGACGCAACAGGACGACTGGTGCGAACGATTCAAACTTCGGATCAGAAAACGGAAATTGATTTAAGCGGAGAAGCGAAAGGAATTTATTTCTGCAGGATCTTCTCGCAGGAGCAGTTGATCGGAACGAAGAAGATTCTTCTGAATTAATCGAACGAAATAAAAAAAGTAGACCTCGAAGGTTTTGGAAACCTTCGAGGTCTACTTTTTTTATTTTCATTTCATCAGCCGCTTAAGCCTTCCAATATTCGAACTTATCGTACGGATAACGTTTCGTATGGATCGCTTTCACTTCCGCAAAGATCAACTCGCGGAACTGCTCGATGTTTTCTTTGCTCGTCGCCGAGATGAAAATACACGGATCGCTGAGCTTGCTCATCCAGGAACGTTCCAGCTCGGCTAACGTGAGCACCTGCTTCTTCGTCGGGTCGAGCTCGTGCTCCAGTTTTGGCGGTTCGCGGTAAGCGTCGATTTTATTGAAGACAAGAATCGTCCGCTTATCGCCGGCGCCGATTTCCTGCAGCGTTTCATTCACGACACGCAGCTGGTCTTCGAAATTCGGATGCGAGATGTCGACGACGTGCAGCAGGATATCCGCCTCGCGCGTTTCATCACGCGTCGACTTGAACGACTCGACCAGTTGCGTCGGCAGCTTGCGAATGAAACCGACCGTATCGGAAAGCAGGAACGGCAGGTTGCCGACCACCACTTTCCGCACCGTCGTGTCGAGCGTGGCGAAGAGCTTGTTCTCCGCGAACACGTTCGATTTCGAGACCAGGTTCATGATCGTCGATTTGCCGACGTTCGTGTAACCGACCAGCGCCACGCGCACGAGCTCGCCCCTGCTCTTGCGCTGCGTCGCCATCTGCTTGTCGATGCCTTTCAGCTCTTCCTTCAGCGCAGCAATCCGATTACGCACGATACGACGGTCCGTTTCGATTTCCTTTTCACCCGCGCCGCCGCGTGCGCCCGTGCCGCCCCGCTGACGTTCAAGGTGCGTCCACATGCCGGTCAGTCGCGGAAGCAGGTATTGCCAGCGCGCCAGCTCTACCTGCGCTTTCGCGTGGGCGGTTCGTGCGCGGGCCGCAAAAATATCGAGGATGAGCAGGTTGCGGTCGATGACCTTGCGTGCGAATTCTTTCTCGAGGTTGCGTTGCTGCGAAGGCGACAGCTCATCGTCGAAGATCACGATGTCGATGTTGTTCGCTTCGAGATACGCTTTGATCTCGCGCGCCTTTCCCGAGCCGATGTAGAATTTCGGATCGGGATGCTCGAGCTTCTGCGTAAAATTTTTAACCGGAACAAGATCCGCAGTCGTCGCCAGGAACGCAAGCTCATCGATGAACTCCTGCAACTCCCGTTCGTCCTGCCGCTTGTCGATCACGCCGACGAGTACGGCCCGCTGCTGCGGCTTGAGAATATTTAAATTATCAATCATAGATCAATGTGCTAATTTGCTCTCCGATAGCTATCGGAGAAGTCAATGTGCCAATGCGCGTCGCCTCCGCTCTTTTCAGCAGTGCAACGCATTTCAATTTTCAGTTGTGTTTACATTCTATTAGCACATTAGCAAATTAACCCATTAGCACATTGACATTTACTTCCGCAGCGTCATCACGTAAGTCGCCACAGCATCAATCTCTTCTTTCGTGAGCTCCGCGCCAAAAGCCTTCATTGAATTTTTTCCATTGGCGATGATGCTGACCGCCGCTTCGTGATTGATCGTGCTCGTCGACAAATCAGCAGCGCCCATGAGGCCTTTCTTGCCGTCGTCGCCGTGACAGACCACGCATTTCTGGTGGAAAACGGATTGTCCTGCGCCACCGGCAGGCGGGCTCACTTTCGCGGAAGGCTGCGAATCGGTTTTAGCCGGCTGCTCCTGCCCGTTCCCGCAGGAAACTGCTGCGAAAACCAGGCCAGGCAGCAAAACAAAAAACAGTTTTTTCATACGCCGATCAGAACCAACCGTAATTCGCGAATTTCTGCATGAACGGCCACGGAATAGCAGCGAGGATGCAAACCAGCGCGATGCCGAAGAAAATGAGAATCGTCTTGTACTTCGCTTTGTCGGTGGCGGCTTTTTTCGCGCGGGAGTTGCCGATGGTGATGAGCGCGATGGCGATGATCATCATGGCGATGTGCTCCATGCCGAAGAAACGGTGCACGTTTTTCGTCATTGCATCAGCACCTTCCGGCAATGCCTGGTACCATTTTTTACCGAAGTAAAGAATGAGGCCGAGCACGAGCTGCAGGTGCGCCGAGATGAGCGTGAACAACGCGAGCTTGCGGTTGTACGGTTTGGTGCCGCCCATGTTCGCCGCAGCGTTACCGATCGAGGCGAGCAGGAGGATTAATACGATCCAGCGAAGGCCGGAGTGAGTGTGTTGAAGAATTTCCATATTTAAGTAGTGGTTTGGTGCGTAAAATTAAGGGAATTAGCACGTCGCTCCCGTCCTTGGTTTTACTTTATTCCGGGATATAATTTCCGCTGGCGCGCGCCTTCCGCACTTCTTCGAGAAACACTTCCGGCAACGGGACCTTATCGCGGCGCGAAACCGCCCACATGTAGATCTCGTTCAGCCCGAGCAGCGGGGCGGCGCCGGAACGTTGTTCCATGAGCTGCTCCAGCTCGGCGATAAAACCGGCCAGCACTTCTTTCGTTTCTTTTCCGTCGCCGGCGCGCATGAGCAATTCGATGTTCCGCAAGACGACGAGCTCGAAGCTGCCTTCCGCTTCCGTCTTGCTGAAATGCCGCTTGCCCGAGCGCGTGAGGTATTCGTTCAACCCCGTATTGCCGAGCTCGTGCTGGATCACCGGCTGCAGCACCAGCGCAAACTCGCGGACGTCGGCGCGGGCTTTTTTATTGGGAAGCGCGAGAATGCGGGTGAGGTATTTGTTGGCGTTGGAAAAATTCTCGGCAAAAAATTCCGCGACGGCGAAATTGCAGAGGAACGGCAGCACCTGCGTTTCCGACAAATGCGCCTCTTCCGCCTGCATCCACGTTTCGATCTCGGGGATCATCGCCACCGCCACTTCGGGTTTTCCGTTGTTGAGACTGAGAATGAACTGGTGATGAAACAGCGTTTCGCGGAAGGCGCGCAGCTTTCCTTCGGGCAAACCGTTGAACCCGCGCAGCGAAAGCAGGTCGGCATGCACCACGCCGGGATCCATCGTGGAGAAGAAGCAGACGTTCTGGTAATTCATGCACACCGACATGAGCAGGTCGGGCTGGTCGGCCTGCCACTTCTCGTTTTCTTTCCAGCTCGCCAGCATTTGCCGGTAACGTTCGATCGCCGGCAGCGTATTGCGCCGCAGCAGGTCGAGCACGCCCAGCGTATTTACCGCCAGCGCACTTTCGAGGTAATGTTCGGAAGCCAGCTGCTCATGCACCAGCGGGTCGTCGCCCAGCGCGGCGGCCTCCGCGGCGATCTGCGGGTTGCGCGAGAAGAGATGCTGTTTCGCCAGCGCCAGCAATGAATCGTGGCGGAAGCGCAATTCCCGGAGCTGCTGGTGCTTCTTCAGCGCGTCCTCCTCTTCCATGCGCAGCCGTTCCAAAGCGCGGCCCACCTGGTCGGGCGGAAGCTGCGCAGCCTGCATGAATTCCGTTTCGATGCATTGCAGCACGATCGTGTAGCGGCTGGCTTCGTACGCGGTCTTTTTCGTTTTGCGCAACTGCCGGGCCGCCGCATGGCTGTGCTTCTTGCTGAACATGATCGCGATCTCGTCGAGCGAGGAACGCAGCGAAGCATCCACGTCGCTTTCTTTGTTCAGCACGCGCAGGCTGTCGAGGATGAGCTCGCGGAGGCGCGTGGCGAGCGTGGGCAGGTTGTTTTTGAAAGGGGCTTTGGCAGGAACCGGCTCATCGTCTTCCGCTTTGTTGAGCCATTCAAAAAGATCCAGCAACTGGCTTCCTGCGCCGGCCCGGGCACGGCCAATGAGGTTGACGAACCGTTTTTCGGAAGGCGAAAGCGTCTTCACCCATCTTTTCAACTCTTCTTCCGTCGTCATGGGAGGTTGGATTGTATTTTTTCAAACTACTGATAATCAAATAGAAGCATCACGTTTTCAAAGCGAATCCGTGGTCAGATTGTCTATTCCCGGCGAAAAAGTGGTTTTAGGGCGTCTGTAAAGGCTTCTATCATTGCTGAAAATTACTCCAATAATTTAAAACACCCCAAATGGCTAAATCCAAGTCCCCCAGTACGCCGGTTGGTACCACCCCACTGGAGCCCACCAGTAACAGCGGTTCAGCGCAAGTCGCTATCGAGTATGTTGAATGGTGTGTGAACGAAGGCGTCGAAGGCGTCGTCTTCGCTTACGACAGCGCGCAAACCCTGGAATTCGAGCAGGAAGTGACCCTCGCCACGCCGGTTCCCCCGCAGTCGCCGTTCACGCTCGAGCTCAGCTTCGTCGTGAACAACAAAACCGTCAACATCACGCCGCTTCGCCTGGAAGTGAACAGCGGCGGTACGGTATCGTACGTTTCCGGCACAGGCTGGAAAGCAGATACCGGCGCTGAAGACACGTTCATCTTCGGCACGCAGGACCCGAATTTTTCCGCCACGATCACGATCGACCCGGGTACTGCCGGGGCGCCGCAGGACATCATCCTGGTCGGTACGATCCCCATCGGCGACAACGTTTAAAGATAAACGCCGGGCGACGTTTCTATCAATACTGTGCCGCACCCTGCCGGACCCGCACGACAAATGGACCGGTCGCCCTCATCCAGCGGCTGTTGTCACCGGGTAAAAACCCTCCGCGCAACACGGCACACGTTTACTCCCCTGCACCGAGATGAATTTTCATCCGGTTCATTCTCGGGCAGGGGAGTTTCTCAGGAAAAGCACAAAACAGCATACCCTACACTTCCCTACAACAAACAAAACAGCATAACCCTTACACTTCTTCCCTGCAGCAAACAGAACAGCATGACCCCTTCACTTTTTAAAACGACAACGACAAAAAACAGACACCCTCAAAAACCCGCATTACCAATGGCATTCATCGGTTTTTCGCCCTGCACCAACGGAGCATCTTCCATTCACGCGTCCGGATTTGAGAACGGATTCGAAGTGAAACAGCAAAACAACAGCTATCACTTTTCCGGAGAATGGAATTGCCCGGTAAGCCCCGCACCGGACAGCTACACGCAAAACCTCGTATGTGTCTGCGCAGCCACCTCCAACTGCGTCATGATCACTGCGTCGTACGTGTTCCGTGCAGGAAAAGCCACCGTCAACGGCTGGATGACGATTACCCCGTCACTGCTGCCGTTCGCGAACAGCGGCATCGATGAAATTGCCAGGAACGGCGGCCCCATTCACATTTTCCATTCCGGCGCGACAGGACCCGACACTTGTATCAGTGCTCCGTATTTCGATGGACAAATCATGGTCTCTTCTTTTTAGAAATACGAGTTGCTTGTATTCGTTCATTTAAAACTTATATCCTATGACACTTACGTCCTTGCCTGTCGTTTTTCAGCTTACTACGGTCAGCCAGAATGATCCCGGTTGTTATTGCGGTGACCAGATCTATGTCAAGATCACCGGTGTGAATGGCGGAAAGCTTCGTGATGATTCGTTCCCGGTCAACACGCATGTTTCACTTCCCATTCCTCCACCGAAAGGATTGCGTGGCGTTCCGTCACCGACCTGGTTCCTGGAGCTGAATACCGCGATCGAAAACGCGTCTTTTCAACTGGCCATTTCCGGTCCCTGCATCCCGACAACGACTATCGTTGTCCCTGGCAAACAGATGCAGGTCTGGGTCGATCGGAACAGGCTGGAAAAGACGAACCAGATTTACCTCGGGGGCAGCTGCGGCGTATTTGGTTTCGCACAGCTGAATGAGGTACCCGGACAGGGCACGTACTGGATCTACACGATTACGGGCGGAGCAGATCACCCGCAAATTCACGGCGGCGACTGAACCGTGGTTCACGCTCCGGAACCAAAAAAAGCCTCTACGCGCAGTAGGGGCTTTTCCTTTTTTTGAAACTTGAGATTTGCACACAAGTCCCTCCGGGACTATCTTCTATTCCATTTTCAATTTTCAATAACGAATACATCCATCCGCCCCGTATTTCCGCCGCTCGTCCCGCATCCCGGAAAACAGGGTTTTCAATGCGTACTTTTAGAAGAGAAAGACCGGGCGTTCCGGAAAGGAATAACCCTATTTTTGCTTTCTGCTGAAATTCAACCTCTATGAAGAGATTTCTTGTTCTTCTTGCCGGCTGTGCGGTTGCGCTCGTGTCGCATGCGCAACCGGTAACGTTTCCTGTCAATGGCGCGCCCGATAACCGCCATACGGTTTATGCATTCACCAATGCGCATATCCAGGTGGATGCGGAAACGGTAATCGACAAAGGCACGATGATCGTGAAAGACGGGCTCGTCGTGCAAACCGGCGCGAACATTTCCGTTCCGAAAGGCGCGGTCGTGTACGACATGCAGGGAAAATGGATCTACCCGTCGTTCATCGATGCGTACAGCTCGTACGGCATGCCGGAAGTGAAACGCGCGCCGTGGTCGCCCGGGCCGCGCATGGAATCGTCGCGTGACGGCGCTTTCGGATGGAACGATGCGCTGAAACCGGAAACGGACGCATCGCGCATCTTCAGCAACGATCCGAAAACGGCGGAAGATTACCGCGGACTCGGTTTCGGTGCGGTGATGACCTGCAGCCGCGACGGCATTGCGCGCGGAACAGCCGCCTGCGTAAGCCTCGATGCTGACGCCGCTTCGAACATGGTGATGATCAAAGACAAAGTGGCCGCCTGCTATTCGTTCGACAAAGGCAGCTCGCGCCAGGATTATCCTTCATCGCTCATGGGCGCCATCGCGTTGTTGCGCCAGACGTATTACGATGCCGACTGGTACCGCACGGCGAAGAACAAACCGGAATACAACATCACGCTAGAAGCCTGGAACACGAACCAGTCGCTGCCGCAGATCTTCGAAACGACCGACAAATGGAACGTGCTTCGCGCCGATAAAGTCGGTGACGAATTCAACGTGCAGTACATTTTCAAAGGCAGCGGCAACGAATACCAGCGCATGGACGAAATGAAAGCGACGAAAGGCTCGTTCATTCTTCCGCTGAATTTCCCCGAAGCGTACGACGTTACCGATCCTTACGATGCGGAGCTCATCAACTACTCCGATCTCAAACATTGGGAGCTCGCCCCGCTCAACCCCGGCGCGTTCGAGAAATACAACATTCCGTTTGCGCTCACCGCTTCCGACGGCGACAAGAAAAATTTCTGGACGAACCTTCGCCAGGCCATCAAATACGGGCTCACACCGAAAGGCGCATTGCGTGCCTTGACGACCACGCCTGCACAACTGCTCGGCATCTCCGACAAAGCAGGATCGCTGAAGGCCGGCATGCTCGCCAACTTCATCGTCGTCAACGGTGACGTGTTTGCAGACGATGCGATCATCTGGGAAAACTGGGTGAGCGGCCACCGTTACATCCTGAAAGATTACAACACCGTCGACCTGCGCGGCAATTACAATCTCGTGCTGAACGGCAAAACGTCACGCACGCTGAAAGTCGAAGGCGATCTCTTCAAGCTGAAAGCGTCGTTCGTGAATGATACCGCGAAAGAACAAGTCATCGTTTCCGGCTCGGGAAATACCGTGATGATCGGCTACTCGAAAAAGAACGAAGGCATGGTGCGCCTCTCGGGAACGGTTGATCCGAAAACGAAATTCATGAGCGGACGCGGCCAGCTGCCCGATGGCTCGTGGGTGGATTGGATGGCGACGCAAACGGAAGCGTTCGTCCCGAAGAACGAGCCGAAAGACACGACCGCGCAGGACGTTCCCACGCTCGACGACGTGCTGTACCCGTTCAACGCGTACGGCCGCACGAAACAGGATTCGCTGATGTATGCGAACCAGAAAGAAAACATTCTCATCCGCAATGTCACTGTCTGGACGAATGAAGCCGACAGCGTGATCACGAATGCCGACGTGCTCATCTCGAACGGCAAGATCCAGCAGATCGGCAAGAACATCGACGTGACGTCGCTCCCGGTGAAAGGCCAGACGACCGTTATCGACGGCACCGGCAAATACCTCACGGCCGGCATCATCGACGAGCATTCGCATATTGCGATCTCCGGCGGTGTGAACGAAGGCACGCAGGCATCGAGCGCGGAAGTGCGCATCGGCGACGTCATCAATCCCGACGATATCCAGATCTATCGCCAGCTCGCGGGCGGCGTGATCGGCGCGCAACTGCTGCACGGCTCTGCGAATCCGATCGGCGGACAATCGGGCATCGTGAAGCTGCGCTGGGGCGCGACGGCGGAGCAAATGAAAATTGCAGATGCGCCGGGCTTCATCAAATTTGCGCTCGGTGAAAACGTGAAGCAAAGCAATTGGGGCGATCTCAACACCGTGCGCTTCCCGCAAACACGCATGGGCGTCGAGCAGGTGTATTACGATTATTTCACCCGTGCCAAAGAATACAACGCGCAGTGGCAGGCCTGGAAAAAATTATCGCCAGCAGAAAAAGCGAAAGCTACTCCGCCCCGCCGCGATCTCGATCTCGAAGCCGTCAGCGAAATTCTTCTCGGCAGCCGCAACATCACTTGTCACTCGTACGTGCAGTCGGAGCTGGAAATGCTCATGCACGTCGCCGACTCGATGGGCTTTAAAGTAAATACGTTCACGCACATTCTCGAAGGCTACAAAGTGGCGGACGACATGAAAGCGCGCGGCATCAACGCGTCGACGTTCTCCGACTGGTGGGCGTACAAGTACGAAGTGAAAGATGCGATTCCGTACAACGCGGCGCTGATGACGCGCATGGGGCTGAACGTCGCCGTCAACTCCGATGACGCAGAAATGGCGCGTCGCCTCAACCAGGAAGCTGCGAAGGCGATGAAGTACGGCGGGCTCACGCAATACCAGGCATACAAGCTCGTGTCGCTGAATCCTGCGAAGATGCTTCACCTCGACGGCCACATGGGCAGCGTGAAAGTCGGTAAAGACGCCGACCTCGTGCTCTGGTCCGACAACCCGACTTCCATTTACGCAAAACCGGAAAAGACGATCGTCGACGGAAAAATTCTTTATGACATAAACGAAGACGTGAAGCTGCGCGAGTCGGTGAACAAAGACCGTTCGCGCATCATCCAGAAAATGATCGCTGTGAAAAACGGCGGCGGTCCGGTGCAACGTCCGAAGCTGCGTCGCCCGCGCCTCTGGAATTGTGACGACATGGTCGAAGACGGCGATTACCTCAACGAATCACAACAATAAAAAAAGGGCATTCGGACATTCGTTCATTCGGGCATTTGCCCCTCAGTAAATAGATCGAATCACGAATGACCGAATGAACATTATCATCATGAAAAAACATATTCTCCTCACCGCAGCAATTCTCATGGGAATGACGGCCTTTTCCCAAACGCCCGTTCCTGCGAAGAAGCAAAGCAAGAGCATCCTGCTGATGAACGGCACGGCGCATCTCGGCAACGGACAGGTGATCGAAAATTCCATTATCGGTTTCAAAGAAGGAAAGATCGTGCTCGTGGGCGACGCGCGTACCGTGCGCATCGATCCTGCCGCGTGGGATACGTCCATCAACTGCACGGGCAAGCAGATCTACCCGGGCTTCATCGCGCCCAACAGCACGCTCGGCCTCGTCGACATCGAAGCGGTGCGCGCAACGAACGACTTCCGCGACATCGGCGGTTACAACCCGCACGTGCGTTCGCAGGTGGCATTCAACACCGATTCGAAGATCAACCCGACGGTGCGCACGAACGGCGTTTTATCGGCGCAGGTTTGCCCGCGCGGCGGACGCATCTCCGGCACGTCGAGCGTGATGGCGCTGGAAGGCTGGAACTGGACCGACGCGACGCTGCATGCGGACGACGGCATTCACCTGAACTGGCCTTCGTATTATTCGCGCAGCTGGAATGAAGACGACGGCTTCGGCGCGTATTCGCAGAATAAAGAATATGAAAAGCAGCGCCAGGAGCTCGAGAAATTTTTCACAGAAGCCTGGGCCTATTCGCAGAATGCGTCGACGGAAAAAAATCTCCGCTTCGAAGCGATGCGCGGCATTTTCAACGGCACACAAAATCTTTACATCCACGCCGACCTCGTGAAAGAGATCACCGAAGCAGTAGCCTTCGCGAAAAAATTCTCGATCGCGCACATGGTGATCGTCGGTGGCTCCGACAGCTGGAAATGCGCTGAGCTGCTGAAGACGTCGAACATCCCGGTGATGCTTTCGCGCCTGCACAGCCTCCCGCTGCGTAACGACGACGACGTGGATCAGCCGTACAAAACGCCGTTCATGCTGCAACAGGCCGGTGTGCTCTTCTGCCTGCAAAACGAAGGCGACATGGAAGCGATGAACGCGCGCAACCTGCCGTTCCTCGCGGGCACTGCCGCTGCTTATGGCTTAACGAAAGAACAAGCCGTTGCCGCACTCACCGGCAACACCGCAAAAATTCTCGGCATCGACAACCAGATGGGCACGCTTGAAACCGGCAAAGACGCGACGCTGTTCGTCTCCGAAGGCGATGCGCTCGACATGAAATCGAACAACGTCACCTGGGCATTCGTGCAGGGGAAACGACTTGATCTTCGCAACGAGCAGCAGGAGCTGTATCATCGTTACGAGGATAAGTACGGATTGCAGAACAAGTAACATTACCGTTGACGTTATCCCCATCAAAGCGGTTTTTACTCGGCGGAATTCTCTTCTGTGCTGCGCTGGTTGTTGCCGGCTACGCTTTCAAAAAGAAAAAGCCGAACAATTCGCCGGTCCAGACCCATTTTCCCAAACACCAACTGCAGCCACGGCCTGACCCCGTTGACTCCACCTTCTGGAAATGGTATGCGGAAGGCGGTTATTATGATACGGCTGCAGTTCGTCAAAAAAATCTATGCCGGTCGGCGTGGTTACTGGCGATGATCTCCAACGATCATTTTTCGCCGTATCGCAGAATTCAATTGGCAGAACAGGGAAAGGAATACCTTGACAGCAATTTTCTTTTCCTGAAAAATATCGGCCATGAGCTGGAAGAATTTTATGCGGGGGACAGCATCAGTGGGCTGGATTGTTTCCTGTTTTTCAAAGTGCAAACGATCCTTACCGTTCCTACCTATAAGGATTCCATGATATTCAGCATTCTTAGTTACGATAACCCGAACAATGTTTTTCTGATAACAGAATTTTACCATCAACTTCCCTTCGCCTGGTCCTGGCCAATTGCGGAAAGAGCAACCGACAGCATTCTTTCCAGGGAACCCGGAAATCTTTTCGCGCTGCAATACCGCTCTGATCTTCTCCTGCAAAAGCATGAAACAGAAAAAGCTTTGACCATTAAGGAAGATCTGATACGGAAGAAATACAACCAGGATTATAATGGCAACAAAGCTGCGGAGGCTTTATGTGCGCTGCACGATACGTCGCGTGCACGAAGCTTCCTTCGCGCTTCCGGACTCGCGGGTAATATCCATGCGTATTTCCTGGCACCTCTTTATTTACAATTAGCGGATACAACAGCAGCGCACGCTATGGCGAAAGCCGTTTATGCCGATTCCTCCGACCACCAACAATACATCGCATCGTATGTATTCCTCGTTGACCTTGCGCTGCGTACGCGTAACATGAAGGAGGCTCGTCAGCTCATTGAAACTACACCATTAACGCTGCCATTGAAGCGGGTTTCGGACAGTAATGCTTCTTTTCGCTTTACGTATCTGCAGCTCGCCTGCGCCGTGATGACAAATAACACGACAACGTTCGAGCGCATTTACCATGACAACAGCAGCTTCGGTAGAATTTTCTTTGGCCACTCGAAGGAAGAGCTGCTCAATACAATTCGCCAGGATTACCATCTTCAACCGGCGAGCACAATTTGATTATGCAGGGTACCACAACAAAAAAAGTCCGGAGCTCAAAAATGTCTGGCTCCGGACTCCGTACTCTAAACTCCTAACTCCTACACCACCTTCACCAAACAGTAATCCTTCTTCCCCTTCTGCAGGAGAATGTACTTATCGTTGATCAGCGATTCCGTGCTGATGATGAGGTTGGCATCGGTGATCTTCTTTTTGTTGATCGAAATGCCGTTGCCCTGGATGAGCTTGCGCGCATCACCTTTCGAGCCGACGAGCTTCGATTTCTCCGACAGCAGATCAAGAACAGGAATGCTGCTCACTAGCTCTTCGCGCGAAATTTCTGCCACCGGCACACCGGCGCCGACGAAGATCGAGAGGAAGTCCGCTTCGTCGAAAGCAGCGAGCACGTCCATCGTTCCTTTTCCGAACAGCACGTCCGTTGCGGCCATCGCGGTTTTCAATCCCATTTCGCCGTGCACACGACGCGTGATGTCTTCCGCCAGCGCTTTCTGCAGCTTGCGCAAGTGCGGTTCCGCGCGGTGCTCCGCTTCGAGCGCTTCGATTTCTTCCTGGCCTTTCAGCGTGAAGATGCGGATGTAATTTTCCGAATCCGCATCGGCCGAATTGAACCAGAACTGGTAAAACTCGTACGGCGACGTGCGCTTCGGATCGAGCCAGATGTTGCCGCTTTCGGTCTTGCCGAATTTCGTTCCGTCAGCTTTTTTGATCAGCGGCGTCGTGAGCGCCCAGGCTTCGCCACCGTCTTTGCGACGGATCAGTTCCGTGCCCGTAACGATGTTGCCCCACTGATCGGAGCCGCCCATCTGCAGCTTCACGTTATTGTTTTTCCAGAGATGGTAAAAATCGTAGCCCTGCACGAGCTGGTACGTAAATTCGGTGAACGACATGCCTTCACGTCCCGATGCGCTATCGGGATCGCCGGCGATGCGCTTCTTCACCGAATCCTTCGCCATCATGTAATTCACCGTAATGTGTTTCCCGGTGTCGCGGATGAATTCGATGAACGACATGCCTTTGAACCAGTCGTAGTTGTTGACGATCTCCGCAGACGTTTCGCCGCAGTTGAAGTCGAGGAATTTTTCGAGCTGCGCTTTCTGGCAGGCGAGGTTGTGCGCCAGCGTCGATTCGTCGAGCAGGTTACGCTCGGCCGATTTGCCGGAAGGATCGCCCACCATACCCGTAGCGCCGCCCACCAGCGCGATCGGCTTGTGACCGCAGTTTTGGAAATGCAGCAGCAACATCACCTGCACGAGGTTGCCCACGCCCAATGAATCCGCCGTCGGATCGAAGCCGATATAACCCGTCACGACTTCCTTGTTCAGCAGTTCTTCCGTTCCCGGCATCACATCCTGCAGCATGCGCCGCCAGCGTAATTCTTCGATGAAATTCTTTTTCATAGTGGACAAAGGTATAAATCGGACGGCAGTTCGCAGTCGGCACAGCGCAATTGGCAGTCGGCAGTCGGCAGTCGAAAGAAATCAGGAATGCGTTTCTTCTGCAATTCCGTTTCGCGCCGACCAGTCGTCAATCTCTTTTTGCAAACGGCTCCAGTCTTCTGTTGCAAAATCTTTCCGGTAAAGCGTGGTGGAGCTGAAGCGGTAACGAAAACGGATCCGTTCGGAATCTTCTTCGAGATAAAAAACATACGACGGATCGATTGTGCGCAATTGAGATTCCTGCAGGTAGATTCTTTTTTCGCCAATGTAAACACCCTGCTTGCGCAACATCTGCCACCAATCGCCAACTAACGATGTTGCCGCCACCAGCCAGAAAAATCCTGTATTAAACGAAAGGTGCTTCGGCGGCCACACCAGGTTGAAAAACGCCAGCAGCACCACCAAGATGAAATACCAATGAAAAAAGATGACGAACTTTTTCTGGTACGGAATGCGCCGGTCCGGGTTCAAATAAAATGCTGTCCACTTTTTCCGTATGAAACTGATCCCCGTTCCTGTTACCAGCACCAGCAGCAACGTCAACGGAAGCGGAAGAAAAGTAGCCGACGCCCACACGATAGCCAACGCCGCGAGCACGGCCAGCACACTGAAAAACACCCGCAGTCCCTGGCTGTTCATAGGGTAAATGTAGCCGTGCTTTTACGTTTTAACAAAACACAATAAATCCGTCACGCCCGCGTAATGACGGAGAAAACTTCTTTTTCGCTATTTTAGCAATAGATTCCACGCAACCCATGAACCGTTTTTCTTTGATCGATCGCATCGTCCGCTGGTTCGAGCAGCAGGCATTCGGCGTTTGCAACTGGTGGGGCCAGAAGCTCGGCATCCGCGCCACACGCATCCGCATGTACTTCATCTATCTCTCGTTCTTCACCGTCGGTTCGCCTGTGATCCTCTACTTCATCATGGCGTTCATCCTCGAGCACAAACGTTACTTCAAACCCCGCAAAGTCCGCAAGACGATCTGGGATTTGTAAAATTTCCAATTGCCGATTGCCAATTTTCAGTTCAGAGAATTGGAGCCAGCACGAACTATTTTCTAAAATTTTGGGCGTGTCCCTTTGGGCCGGGCTATGCACTCCAAGTCCTCGTACCTGCGGGCTTTCCGTTTCTATCCCTCACGCGGAAGATCAACAGCTGGTATAGGCGTAATGAATATTGATGAAAAAAAGCACAAGAAAAACAAACCACAGGAAATTTCCTGCAAGATGAAATACTAATGCGCCCCACTTTCCCCAAAGCCGCTTAAAAAACAACCACACACCCATCGCCCCTGCAATGCAGGCCCCAATGAACAGCAACAGGAGAAAAATGTTGTCTCCGGAAGCGAACATTATAAACGTCCACCAAACCAACGGAACTGTATAATAAAGCGGGGCGGCAAGATGAAATGTACCCGGCATCGCTGAATCATAAAACCAGGCGATAAGCAAAGCAATTACTGCACCCACAGCGGCACCAATTACCGCCGATAGAAGCCACGAGTATTGAAACGGGATTTGCGGATAATATCCAAAATAGAAGAATGAGATCCCAAGCAATACCGCAAAGACAATCGTAAAGACGCGGTATTTTTTCAGGTGAGCAATAAACGCAGCCATCTCCGGCAATTTACAAGAGAAAAGCAACAACAGAAAAGTCTGCCTCAACAGCCAATAAAAAAAGCAAACCTCGAAGGTTTTCGAAACCTTCGAGGTTTACTTTTTTATTTCAGATTTTGGAAAAACAATCCGCATAATCCGCGTAATCCGTGGCCTATTTCATCAGCTGGTACGTGATCAAACTCGCCACGTATGCCAGCACGCCCATGTACACGAACTGGATGATCGGCCACTTCCACGATTTCGTTTCGCGCTTTACTACGGCAATCGTGCTCATGCATTGCAGCGCAAACGCGTAAAAGATCATCAGCGAAATGCCTCTTGCGGGCGTGTAAAATTTCTTCCCCGTTTCCGGATCGATCGCATCCGCCATGCGCTTGCGGACGGGCTCGGGATTGTCGGCATCACCCGCGCCGTAAATCGTGGCCATCGTGCCGACGAATACTTCACGCGCCGCCAGCGAAGTGATCAGCGAAATGCCCATTTTCCAGTCGTAGCCGAGCGGGCGGATCACCGGCTCGATCACTTTGCCGAGATGGCCGGCATACGACAGCTCCAGCTTCTCCGCTTCGAGCGCGCGGATGATCGAATCGTTCTGCGTGCGAACGACGAGCGAATCACTTTCCGGCAGCGACTGCAAATGCTCGAGGCGCGAAGCAGTGTTGCGGAATTCCTGCCCGGGGCCGAACGAAGCCAGCACCCACAGCACGATCGAGATCGCAACGATCACCTTTCCCGCGTCGAACAAAAAGACTTTTACTTTTTCATAGATCGTGTAGAACACGCCGCTCCATTTCGGCATGCGGTAAACGGGCAGCTCCATGATGAACCAGCTCCGCTCTTTCATCCGCACGATCTTGCTGATCACCCACGCGGAAAGAATCGCGGTGAAGAAGCCGAGGAAATACAGCGCCATCAACACGAGGCCCTGCAGCTGGAAAATACCGCCCACCATTTTGTCGGGGATCACCAGCGAGATGAGCAGCGTATAAACCGGCAATCGCGCCGAGCAGCTCATCAGCGGCGTCACCATGATCGTGATGATGCGCTCTTTCCAGTTGCTGATCGTGCGCGTGCTCATGATCGCCGGCACCGCGCAGGCCAGCCCGCCGATCAGCGGCACCACTGAGCGCCCGTGCAAACCGATGCGCCGCATCAGTTTGTCCATGATGAAGCTCACGCGCGCCATGTAGCCGGAATCTTCCAGCAGCGCAATGAAGAAAAACAGCAGCGCGATCTGCGGCACGAACACCACGACGCCGCTCAATCCCGCGAGCACGCCGTTCACAAAAAGATCAGTGAGAATTCCGGCAGGCAGATGCGCCACGCACCACGATTGCAGCAAGGAGAAAACGTTTTCGATCCATTCCATCGGCCATTTCGCGAGATAGAAAATGGATTGAAAAACCACCGTCATCAAAAACAGGAAGACGACGTAGCCCCAGACTTTATGCGTGAAGATCCGGTCGAGCTTCGTCGTCATCGCGGGACGTTCGGCTTTCTGCCCGGTGACGGCGGCAAGATGCTGCCCGATGATGCCGTAGCGGATCAGGCTTTCTTCCGCCTGCGCGGCCGAAGGAGAAAAGCCCACTGCATCGAGCTTCTCGCGCCATTGCACATCCGTTTCATACAAACGATGTGCACGGTGCAGCGCCTGGTATTCTTTCAATCCCGGGAAGCTCGAGTCGATCAGCTTCACCGCCGCTTCCGCGATGGAAGAAGGATCGATGAAACGATACGCAGGCTCCGTGACTTCGCCGGCCATCACTTCTTCAAGCAACGGAATGCCGCGTTTTTCGCGCGCGCTGATGCCGACCACGGGAATGCCGAGACGGTTCGACAAACGATCGCGGTCGATGTGCAGTCCTGCTTTCTCGGCCTCGTCCATCATGTTCAGCACGAGCACGCACGGCAGGTTCAGATCGATGACTTGTCCTGCAAGAAAAAGGCTGCGTTTGAGATTGGTCGCGTCGGCGATGATGATGGTGAGCTCCGGGAAATCCTGGTTTCCTTCTTCGGTGAGCACGCGCGTCGCCACTTCTTCATCCGGCGATTTCGGGTAAAGGCTGTAAGTGCCGGGAAGATCGGTGTAATGAAATTCGATGGACTTCTTCCCAACCTGCTTTTTGACGGTCGCCGTTTTTTTGTCGACAGTGACGCCGGGGAAATTTCCGGTCTTTTGATTAAGGCCGGTCAGCGCGTTGAAGAGCGTGGATTTCCCGCTGTTGGGATTGCCGAGAAGGGCAATTTTCCGCTTAAGGACGGGAGCTGATGAAGAATGGCTTTCCACGAGGTAATTAGTCGGGAGTCTGGAGTTGGGTGTTCGGTGTGTGGAGCAACAACTCCCAACTCCCAACTCCGAACTCAGGACTCATACGCGTCGGATGCGAACAGTGGCGGCTTCAGCTTTGCGAAGGCTCAGCACGTAACCGGCAATGTTGATCGCGATGGGATCACCGAGAGGAGCAACTTTTTCAAGACGAACTTCTTCACCCGGGGTACAGCCCATTTCCAGCAGCTTCAGCGAAAGCTCCGTATCGGTAAAAGCTTCGATCACCGCTTTTTCGCCGGGTGTCAGGGATGCGAGGTTATCATTCATAGTTCCGCTCAATTTCCGTTACAAAGATAACCCTTGTGACAGGGTCGGATGGGTACCTAAAACAGGGTATTTTAAAACGTGATGCGGGTGCAATATTGCGGTGTGAGTCATTGGAAGGGCATTGAATATCAATGCTGTTTTGCGCCTTTTCGTGGTTTCGACTGGTTCACGTGACCGCAGGTATCGCACGCGTTCTTCTGGAACAAGCGACATCCCGAATCGAATGCAAGTACGGAAAGAAGCCCCAAAGCGGCAATGACTTTTCTCATGAAAATCCGTGGCAATCACTCAGCCCGGCGTTGAACATTGAACCTTAAACGCTGAACCGTTACCTGTGTTTTTTAGGCTTCTTCGGCTTGCTGTTGTGATGAAAGTCGGGGCAATCGCCGCAATGGTTCTTTCCGCGGAAAAGGAAACAGCCGTCGAGCGAAGTGGTGGTTACCGCGGCCAGCAGGAGAAGGGGAAAAAATCGTTTGAAGAGGCGCATGATGTATATCAAATATAAGCGATCGGCAGGAAAAAACGAAGCCTCTTCTTTAAAACGCCGGCAGCAGCGGTTTATTATTTGTTTAGATGCCATTGGCATATTGCGAACATGCATACTTTGGTAGTTACAGCAACACTTTTACACGAATCCCAATATGACAACAAGAATTAATCAGTTCCAGTCAGCCAAGGAAATTAACCAAAAAGTTGGTGAGTATATTATTCAATTTGCCAAACTTGAGTATGCCTTAGCTCAAATATGTGTTCTAACAGAACATGACTTCTGGCATCCAATGAAGTATTTCCCAAAATACTTAGGAATGAATTTGCATGAGAAGAAAGTGGTCATTAAAGAATTTATTGCCGACCAAATTCCTCAATTTTCGAAGCGATGGGATGCAATTAGTAAAACCATCGGTGAAGCAAATGCAGAAAGACGAAAAATCGCTCACGGAATAGTGGGGTATTTGCATACCGAACAATCCATTCTTGTTCACATTAACAATGGAAAAAAAGAAGTCCAATCTCACAGAATTAGCATTAAGCAAATTGACAAATTGATCAATGATCTTAAGGAAATCAACACGGGACAGGACGGAGTAAACGGTGAATTCTCAATTCAGCTTACGACAGCAAGAATTAACAAGTGGAATGAAAGAGCAGACAAAAAATATAAAGTCATTCACAAGGTCAATAGCCAAATACTTTCCGACTGGAAAGGAACAGATCAGTAAATATTCTGGGGTCTCTCCTTTTTAAACGATTCCATTACTTATTGTGCACGAGGATGCCGTTCGCGAAATACGTGCCGCTGCTGGTCGTGATGTTGTAAACGCTCATGGCCGGCGTCGAATACCGCAGCGAATACACCACCGGCGTTTCCTGCAGCGTTCCGTCGGCGGACAACGTGCGGAGCGGATCGTTGCGTTGCAGCACAGCCGCCGCCATGAACTTCCGTCCGCGCATCACCGGGTGGTTCGTCGTCACTTCGAGCGGTTCGCTGCTTCCTGCAGAAAATAATCGCTGCATCGATTCACCGCTGCGCAGATGAATGTGCGTTGCAAGAACGGTCGCCGTATCCAGCCGCTGCGTTTGCAGATTGAAGCTGATCACGCGATCGCCGACACACAACGCTTCGATATTCTTTTGCGAACCGTCCTCCATCGTGACGTGCGTGCCGGCAGCGAAACAGGAATAATACGTTTCGAATTCGCAATGCGGCATCTTCATACGCCAGCTGTCGAGGCCGTGCTGGTTCTGGTAAAGAAAATATTCCGGCAGCATGACCATCTCGAGCTGTTTCATCCTGCGAAACGATTCCGGCAGCACCGTGAACGAATCGACGCAGGTAGACTCATAATCGCTTCCGAAATTCAGGTAACGCAGCCCGCGCATGTTCGTGATCACTTCGGGAAAGGCATGCAGTCCGCAATTGCTGAGATCGAGCAACTGCAAATGACGAAGCGACGTCAGCACAGACAATTCTTGTTCCGGCGAACGGAGATACACGCCGTTGATCGACAATTCCTGCAGCCACGGCAGCAAACGCAGCGCTGCGGGAATTACGTACGCGTATTTGCTGAGCGTGTCGCCTTCCCGGTAACCGTCCCAGCCGCAACTGCCGGAGATCTGCAGCGAACGCAGGCCCGTCATGCCGGAAATCGCGCTGCTGAGCATCATCGACGAATGAATCAAAAGCCGCTTCACCTGCGACAGCGAATACAGCGCAGACGGAAATTCGCCCTGGTAAGTGAGATTGACCTCGTCGAGCTGCGGAATATCGCGCAACGCCAGCAGGTACGTATTCAGCGCTTCCGGCGAAACGTTCATCGGGCCCTTGCTGTCGTAGGAATAAAGTGTAAGCGAATGCAGGTGGGTGTATTCCGCAAGATGCCGCAGGATCGGAAGGCACCACGACGAAGACAAGTTAACGCTCACCATATGATGCTGCTCCGGGTGCGTCGTATCGTATTCGGAAGGATACGTTTCCACTTCGCCGTAATCCGTAAACGTTTCGCTTCTCAGCGGGCTCATGTTCGATTTATACGTATGATGGCTCACGAGAATGCCATTCGTATTGTAGCATCTCTCATCGATCGTATCCTTGCTGTACGTCGTTTCGATGCGCTGGTAACGATTGGCCGTGTAAAACGAATGCGCGTCA
Organism: uncultured Flavobacteriales bacterium; assembly: GCA_946478675.1. The sequence goes on from CAMLEF010000017.1 coordinate 21,077, forward strand.
TACAGAACGGTACGGCCGCGCTTTTCACCATTCACAAACGCGCAGGTATACAGCGTAGCGCCCGTATACGAGAACACCGTAACCGGTCCTTGCGCAAGCCCGTTTTTAAAAGTGATCTTGTAATCCAGCTGCCCGTTCGGATAATAGAAAAACCAAACACCGCTTTTCTGTTGATTCACGAACTGACCTTTCAGGTACAACGCTTTTTCCGTGCTGTCGAAATACACATGGTAGTTACCGTCGGGCAACGTATCGCGCAACGTAAACGTAAATTGTCCGAGCGGATCCGCTTGCTGCTTCAATCGCGGATCGGGCGCTTCAGGATCTGCAGAAGAAAACTGATCCTGCGGCTGCGGCAGATGCAACCGTAGCTGCGCGTGCATCGACACAGACAACACGAAGAGGAAAGAGAGAAACAGGAACCGCATAACAGGGGTATAAAGCGTAAGGGCGCCGAAAGTTATAGCACGAGTGTCTTTTTTTCCAATATTTTTATCAGGACAGGAAGTATCAACTGCATTAACTTCGAAACAGCGATGGGATTATTCAGCTTTTTCAAAAAAACGACTGGCCAGAAAACCGTATCTACCAATCCCTATAAAGACAGTTCGGTAAATCAGATTTACAATCTTTTATTTTGCGACAACATTGAACTGTTTAAAAACAACAGGCAACCTCCCTACAGCTATCCGTTTGATATTTTATTGTCAGACACCAGCACGATCCAGGAATTACAGACAATTATTGACAATACATCCGAAGCACGGGTAAAATTACTCGCGTACAACCAGCAGTGTGTAAAAGGACACAAACCGGATAAGAAAGAACTTCTTGCCGTAATTGTCGAAGTCGGACTGGATGACGGACTGGATACATTAGCCTCGTTCAATGACGGAACAGCCCGTTACATTAACCAGTCCGAAAAAATAGTGGTCTGGCAAACCACCAATGACGAGTCGAATGCCTTGACCCGGGATTTATTTTTAAATAGCCTGAAGGTTGTTAATCAAACAGGAGCCTGGGACAAACCCAGACGGCCTGCACCGACAAAAGGAAATGTGCGGATAACATTTCTTGTTTCAGACGGGCTTTATTTCGGTGAAGGACCAATGGAGGTTTTGTTCAATGACGCACTCGCAGGCCCTGCGTTGCTGTCAGCGACCTACCTGATGAAATACCTGACCGAACAAGTATTGGAAGAGAATCGATCATAAACCGGCTCTCTTTTGAAACCGCGTTGCACCGGAATGAGCGCCTGATTTTGCGGGCTGGTCATTTCCTGCTGCACAATTCACACTGCTGAATATTGCGTAATTTTGGCTTTTATGATCAATCCGCTCAATACGGTTTACCATATCGGTCGTTACTGGCTTTTGCTGAAGCAGGTTTTTCGTCGCCCCGACAAACGACAGATCTTCTGGCAGCAGTTCTTTCACGAAGTGGATTCGATCGGCATCGGCTCGCTCGGCATCGTGGCGATCATCTCGATCTTCATGGGCGCCGTTATCACCATCCAGACCGCTTTCGGTTTCGAGAGCCCGTGGATCCCGATCTATGCCGTCGGTGTGGCCACGCGCGATTCCATCATCCTCGAATTTTCACCGACCATCGTTTCGCTGATCCTCGCGGGAAAAGTCGGCTCCAGCATTTCCTCCGAGATCGGCAACATGCGCATCACGGAGCAAATCGACGCGCTCGAAGTGATGGGCGTCAACTCGGCGAACTATCTCATACTTCCGAAAGTCCTCGCTTCGATTTTCATCTTCCCGTTCATGGTCATCATCGGCATGTTCCTCGGCCATCTCGGCGGGTTCGTGCTGGGCGTCGCTGCGGGAGTTGTAACGCCGTATGAATTCGTGTACGGCATTCAATACGATTTCCGTCCGTACAACGTCGTGTATGCGCTGGTGAAAACTACCGTCTTCGCCTTCATCATTCCTTCCGTTTCCGCGTATCACGGCTTCTATGCCAAAGGCGGATCGCTGGAAGTCGGCCAGGCGAGCACGCGCGCAGTGGTGTACAGCATCATCGTGCTGCTGCTGTTCAATTTCATTCTCACACAGCTCCTGCTCGCATGATCGAAGTCCGTCATCTCAACAAAGCGTTCGGCCCGAAAGTGATCCTGCAGGATTTTTCCTTCCGGTTCGAAGAAGGAAAAACGAACCTCATCATCGGCGAATCGGGCACGGGAAAATCGGTGCTCACGAAATGCATGGTGGGGCTCATCCAGCCGGAGAGCGGCGAAGTGCTGTACGACGGCAAGGATTTTCTCAAGATGAATTTCGACGAGCGCAAAAGCATCCGCCAGCAGATCGGCATGCTGTTCCAGGGCGGCGCGCTGTTCGATTCGATGACCGTCGAAGAGAACGTGATCTTCCCGCTGTCGATGTTCACGAATATGTCGCCTGCGGAGAAACGCGATCGCGCGCAATTCTGTCTCGAGCGCGTAAATCTTCCGAACGCAGCGAAATTATTCCCGGCAGAGATCAGCGGCGGCATGAAGAAACGCGTCGCCATCGCCCGCGCGATCTCGATGAAGCCGAAATATCTTTTCTGCGACGAACCGAACTCCGGCCTCGACCCGATCACTTCGATCGTCATCGATGAGCTGATCAAAGAGATCACGGAAGAATACAACATCACCACCGTCGTCATCACGCACGACATGAACTCCGTGCTCGAGATCGGCGACAAGATCGCGTTCCTGTACAAAGGCGTCAAAGCCTGGGAAGGCACGCGCCACGAAGTACTCCGCTCCGACAACAAGATCCTCTCGGATTTCGTTTACGCGAACAAATTCCTCAAAGCCTTCCGCGAGCGGTTGGAGAAGGAGTAATCCCCATCATTATTTGCAGTATCGGGCGCAGGTTGTGCACTTGACGAATGTGCTAATTTGCTAATGGGTTAATGTGCTAATCTTCCGGCAAGCTTTTTTCTTAAGCGATCCATCCGTAATGAATGCATCCTCCCCTCTAAATTCACTTTCGTGTGCTGCGTCCTGTCTCATCGAAAATTCTACAGCTTTCGTGTATTGATGTTTAGAATGGAAGAAGCATTAGCACATTAGCCCATTAACCCATTAGCAAATTAACAACGGCACTAAAATAAAAAGGGACCGATCCTGCGACCGGTCCCTTTTCTGAAAAAGCAGTAACAATTATTCAGCCACCACCATGCGGCGCGTAGCCTGCTTGCCGTCCACGTTCAGCGTGTAGAAGTAAACGCCGGCCTGGAGGTTGTTGGTGTTGAATTCAACCTGGTAGTCACCAGCGGTCTGGCGACCCTGGTCGAAAGACATGACCTGCTTGCCGGTTACATCGAATACGTTGAGGACAACGTGGCCACCGTCAGCGATCGAGTATTTGATCGTCGTGTTGCCGTTGGTCGGGTTCGGCATGTTCTGGCCGAGGGAAAGACCGGTCTGCTCGAGCTCGGTTACGCTCATCGGCGGAGAAGAGATCTTGTAATAAACGTAGTGGTTCTCGAGGGAGTAAGCCTGCGTGAAAGCGTATTTCGGAATGAAGTAGCCGTTCCAGCCGTTGCCCGGGTAGCTGTAACGCTCGTTGGTACGAACGATGAACGAGCAGTTGTAATCGCAGGAAGAAGACTGGTAGTTGCAGTCGAGGTACAGCGGGAAAGAACCGCCGCTTGCGCCGCCGCCGCCTTCTTCCATCGAAGCGAAGAGGAAGTAGTTCATGTTGTCGAGCGTATCACCGAGCGTGTAGTTGTAACCCGGCTTGAACACGAACGACGCTGCAGCGAATTTGCCGGCAGGAACCTGGAAGTTGTTCGTATTGAAATATTTCACGCCGTAGTAAGCGACCGTCGTATCGGAGATCGTCAGCGGAATTTTGAAGGTCTGCATACCGGAAGGCATACCGTACGCCGTGTTGGAGTTGGACGGCATGTTCATTGCGCCGTTGTACTTCATGCCTTTGAAACCGACGGTATCGGTTGCATAGTTGGCAGCCGTAGCGCCGATGAAGCCGTTGGCCTGCAGGTTGGCAGCAGTTGAGTTGTTGTAGAGATACACGATCAGCGTATCCACAACGCCCGGCTGGGTAGCCTGGAGCTGGCGGTCGTAAACGTAAACGATAGCCATCGAGTCGATCGAATAAGCATCGGTACGGGTTACGTTGTAGCCGGGATAGAAGTTCGAGAAGGTCGGAGCGGCTACGTCGAGCACGTCACCGATATTGTGGATCCATACGTAGTCGTAGGTGCCGTAGTTGCCCAGTACGGTAGAATCCGGGAAGAGGTAGTTCGCGTTGAGCTCAGATACGCCGCCGCCCCAATCGTTGTCTTTGGAGTCAGCATAAGAGATCCAGCCGCTGAAAGCCTGTGTGGTCGGGTTTGCCGGCGTAATGCGGTTGGTGGGGGCAATGCTGTGATCAAAACGCACCGTCCTTGCCGCGTGCTGAGCAGAAGGTCCCGGGTTAACGTTACCCGGTTGTTGAGCGTTCAGGGTCATTCCGCCTGCTAACAGCAAAGCAAGAGTGTAGATTTTTTTCATGGCTTGTTTTGGTTTGAAGATTCAGTATTGACAAATATAAGAAAATCACTTTCGTATTCCCGTGTTAAAAATCGACGCATCTGCCGCGTTCAAAAAAAGAACGGCTCCCTCGCGGAAGCCGTTCTTTTATGCTGAAGAAGCAGATTACTGCTTAACAACTTTGCAAGCGAGACGTGCGTTGTCTGCGCTGAACTGTACATAGTACGTACCAGCAGCGAGGTTAGCGCCGTTGAAGTTGAAGTTGTACTGACCAGCAGCGATGTTGTTGGAGGTTTCGCTGCTTACAACACGACCCTGAGCGTCGAGGACGGTGATGGTCATGTTGGATACGTTCTTCTGGAGCTGGTAAGCGATAACGGTGTTGTCAGCGGTCGGGTTCGGGCCGTTCATGCCGATTTTAAGACCGTTAACGTACGGCATTTCTTCGATGCCGGTTACTTCTACGAGCGGGAAGATAGCGAACGCGATGTTGAGGCCCCAGTTGTTGGGCTCGAGCATCGTGTGCCAGCTGTTGTCGCTCCACTGTTCCCAGGAATCTTCCGTGTTGGAGTTCGGGTCCTGCGTAGAAACGAGGCCGATCGTGTCGCCGGCGCCGCAACCTGCTACGTTGAAACCAACTGCGAAGTCACCTGCGCAGTACTGTGCTGCAGAGAACGTGTGAACGTAAGCGTTTGCGAGGCTGAGGCTCGTGTCAACGTTTGCGAGTGCTACGTTGTCGGATACGTACGTGGTGTTCGGGCAGGGCTCCGAGGTAGAAGCCGACGAAGTGCCGGTGCCGTCGAGGTGATAAATACGCATTGCGACGTTACCGTTAGCGCCAACTTGTTTAGCGCCGAACCAGTAGATCGCACCGTAAACCGTTACCGGAACGCCCGGGCGGAAAACCTGTACTTTCTGGAGGTCGCCGTAACCGTTAACACCAACAACATAACCGCCGGTAGTAGCAGAATAAAGGGTCGGTTGCTGTGACCAGTCTGCATCTGCAGCGAGCGTATCCGTAACCGGCATCATCTGCGTCGTAACGGTATTCGAAGACGACTGAACCGGAGCAAGCACGGGACCAGCAACTGAAGCGCGCTGTGCATTCGCAGCTACAACGAGCACGAGTGCGGCAGCAAGGGTGTAGATTTTCTTCATTGGTTTTTGATTTTGGTAGATTTCTTGTTTGGTGGACAAATATAAAATTGATTTCCGAAAAATACGACAAAGCCGCGAAAATCCTGCATTCCGCCTTACGCGCTCATCGCCGTTCTTTCCGGAAATCAACCGTTCATCAAAAATTATACGCCGGCAGGTTCAAGATACGCTTCGATCGGCAGGCACGAGCACACGAGGTTGCGGTCGCCGTATGCGTTGTCGACGCGTCCGACGCTCGGCCAGAATTTCATCGTGCGCACCCAGCTCAGCGGGTCCGTCGCCAGCACGATCGCATCGAGGTCCGACATGGTCCGACCGCACTAAGCTTCCACAGAAAGCGAGTCAGCTTGGCCAGTGCCACACCAGTCGTTGCCGGGTGACAGGATC
>CAMLEF010000018.1 GCA_946478675.1 uncultured Flavobacteriales bacterium
AACCGGCGGAGCGATAAACGAATTGAGATCGCGCCCCGTTTCAATTTGCCAGTCGGCGATCGTCACGCGTGAAGTTCCCGTGATGCCGCCGGTGATACCAACCTGGTACGAGCCCGGACCTGCGCCTGCAACGGAAAGGTCGTTGTGATTCGACGTGAGACCGGAATAGTTGCCGGTGGTCGAGCTGTAACGCAACGCGATCGCTGCGAAGCGTGTCGTAGAAGAGCTGTTGCCGCCCTGCGCGTTATTGAAAATATTATTCTGCAGATCGATCGGCGAAGGCGCGGCGCTCGTCACGGCAAGACAAGCGGACGTTTCGGTTCCTGCTGTCGCGCCCTGCAAATTTCCCTGCAGCGACACCGTGTTGTGATACACATTCGTGGTTGCCGTGCCGCCGCCGAGCAGGATGCCCGAACTGAAATCGGGAGAAGTGGAATTGGCCGCGACATTCAGCACCATGTTGTTCTGAATAAGATTGGTGCCCGTGATCGTATTGCCGACGGCGATGCCCGCAGCGGAGAACGTCGTGTTGCAGGCAACGGTAGAAACCGAATTGCCCGTGATCGTTACGTTGGAAACACCATCTGCATTTCCGCTGACGTTATTGATGATGCCGTTCGATTCGCCGAAGCCGACGTTGATGCCGACCGGGTCGATGTTGTTGGTCGTGGCGAGAATGTTCGCGATCGTATTTCCCGACACCGTAACGTTATTCGTGAACTCGATGCAGATGCCCGCGCTGCCCACGTTATTCGGTGAAGCGGCATTGACGATGTTTTGGTTAACGGAAACGTCCTGGTTTTTATTCGCCGCATTTTGTCCCGAAGAATAAAGACCGTACTGGCAGGCGCGCACGTCGTTGTTGACGAAAGAAAGATTGTCGTTGCCTGCGCCCGCTGTTCCGATCGTAGCGCCGCCCGCACCGATGCCGTAACGCGTCGCCGTCGGACCGCTGCCGATGATCACGCAGTTTTGCACGCTGCAATTCGTCACCGCATCACCGCCCGCCGTCGTGGAAAGCCAAACGACAGCAGAAGAAGTTGAAGGATCAGTATTGGTGAACGTGAGATCGCGCGTGGCTGCCGTGACAGGACAAACCGAATTCACCACGTTACCATTCGTGCCGTCGATCGTCACATAATCTGCGCCGTTAATCATCAGCAAACCAGTTGCACTTGCACCGCTGATCGAAGCGCTAACTCCTGCCGCCGGTTTGATCGTAAGCGTATTGACGGAGTTGCCATCGGGATTGGCGATGATCGTGATCGGGAATGTTTCCGAAGGATAAGTGGCATCCGTCAGGCTGAACACGATCGGTCCGCCGAGGCAGTTGTTGTTGTAGGCGTTGACCGCAGCGGTAAGCGTCGGGTAATTTCCGCCGGCGCCAACAGTATACGTTCCGCTCAGTGTTCCGGAAATCGTAAACGTGTTCGGTGAAGCAGGAGGCGTGCTGACGTTGTTTACATCCGTTGCCGACAAACCAGCGGAAGGATTCGAAACAACATGCGATGCCGCCACGCTATCCTGCACGATGACGAAATAAGAAATCACATCGCCTTGCGCCAGTCCGCCCATCATCGATGAAGAGATCGTGAACAGCCAGGTGCCGTTGGCAGAATTACCGGACGTGCGAACGCCCTGCGTGGAAAACCATGCTGCGGCATTCTTGCGGAAATAGATCCGCGGCTGCAGTGCACCGGTCGTGTAAACGCCCGTGAGATCGGAAACCGTTGCCGTAAGCGTGCGATCGGAAGTCGCGCAGGTAAATGCAAGCGGGGTATACGCAATCACCGGCGGCAATCCGTCGAGGAATACGCCGTCGAATTCATCGGCACCGATATCCGGAGCAAGCGCGCCGCCATTCACAGAGCCTGAAGGACCCGGACGATTCTGCGCATCAATATCCGTTACCACCGAAGCGATCAGCTGTCCGCCCGATTCGATCGAAGTCGGCGTAGTGCCCATGTTGAGATGAAGATCGCCGGCGGAGTTCACGTACGTTACCGCAATGCCCGAGTAGCTGTTCACGTCGCCGCCGCTTGCCGTTTGCCATCCTGCGAAAGCCTGGTCCGCGCCCCAATAGCCGGGCACTGCCGCATTCAGCACGTTGTAATCCGATGTCCAGCCCACTGCGCTTACCGTCGCGCCGTAATTATTGGCGATCGCATAATGCGTTCCTGTTCCGCCCGAGCGCGTATTCGTGATGAGGTTGTTCCGGAAATCAACCGTGATGGTTTTTGTCGAGCCGGAAAAATCGCCGCGGCAATAACCGAAGCTGGGCTGCGCGCCGGAAGCTGCAACGCCTTCGATGTTGATCGTGTTGTGATAAATATGATCGACCGGATCCGGAGTGGAACCATGATTCGACATGATGCCGACAAACGCGGTGTTCGTTGCTTGAGCATTGCCGAGCGAAATCATGTTGTTGTAAACCGACACCTGCGTTGTACCCGAACGGATGAGCACGCCCGCAACAATGCCCGGTGACGAAGCAGCTGTCGAAGTGCTCGCATTCGAAAGTCCGTAAATAGCATTGTTGTAAATGCTCGTGTTCACTCCATTGCCGCAGGTGATGCCGCAAACAAAATAACCGCCGCTGCCGCTGTTGAAATTCGAAATGTTCGAGATCGTGTTGCCGCTCACCACGTCGTTATTTCCCACCGCGACATTAATACCAAGCGCGCTCGCAAGACCATTGGCAATGGTGCTGAGTGTAGATTGCGTCGAAAGGTTGGAGATCGTGTTGCCGGTAATGGTAAGCGTAGGCGTGGTGGACACCGACTGGCTCGTCCAGAGGCCGCGTACGTAGCCGCTCCCACCGGTGCCGTAGCTCACGAAATTCTGGATCGTGTTGTTGGAAACCGTAACGGCATTCAATCCCACGCTGGCAAGACTGATGCCGGTTGCGATCGAGCTTCCCGTCGTGAAGCCGCTCGTTCCTGCGCGCATGTTGTTGGCTGTTGCGTTGCCGATCGTATTGCCGCTGATCGTCAGGGAAAGCGCGCCGCCGGAAACGTTGATGCCTGAAACACCGCCTGCAATTGAAGGCGACGCACCGGATGAAGTGAGGCCGCCGATGACGTTGTTGCGGATCTGCACCGTGCCCATCGACGAGCAATGAATGCCCACGATGGAACCTTGCGAAGTAGTCGGAACTGCCGTCAGCAATCCTGTGCCGGAAGCGCCGCCGATAATGTTCGGAGTAATGTTGCCTACGTTGACGTTTCCGCCGGTAACGCTGATGCCGCAGAGAACGCCGTACGTTGTCACGGCGCCGCTGGAAGTGCCGAGCGAGATCGCTGTAATCGTGTTGCCCTGCACCGAGCTCGCCACTGCAATTCCTGCGGAGATCTCGATGCCGATGAAGCGTGTCGCCACCGTGCTCGTCATCGTGTACGTTCCCGTTCCAGCCGCAGTAGCATAACCGATCGTATTGCCGGCGACGATGTGATTATTTCCGGAAGTGATTTGTATCGCACGATGCGTGTTGGCTGTCGTGTAGCTGCGTGAAGTTCCCTGGTAGAAACGGCAATTCTGGATCGTCCAGTCGGTATTTCCGGAACCCACGAGAATGCCGCAGGAGATCGTAGCGGTGTTGTAAAAGTTCGCAATGTTGCAGGCGTTGATCGCGATCGTGCTGTTCTCCTGGTTGGCAACGACCGATCCGGTGGAATAAATGCCGTTGGTCGGTGTGCCGGTCGAGCTCTGATCGATCGTGCAGCTGCTGAACGTGATCGTATCGTTGCCCGTTCCATTCGCGGAGGAAAGAAAAATCGTTCCCGATGTCGTTGCCGTTCCCGCGCCGAGGATCGTACAATTCTGCACGGCGACCAGATGCGCATCATTGATCATGCGGATCGTCGAAGAAGACGTGCCGATATCCTGGTTGTCGATCGTCAGCGAATTGCCCCCGCTGTTCAGGCCATCGATCAGCACTTTGTCTGTGCCGTTCAGATCGATCAGCGGTCCCGCGATGGAGCCGGAGATCATGCGTGCGCTGCCGCCGCTCGGGAGAATGTTCAGGCCGCTCCACGTTCCTGCATTCAGCGTCGCAGTCGACGTTTCGCTGGTGTTGCCGGTGATGTTCACGAAAATCGTAGCGCCCGTTTGCGATCCGCTGTTGATCGCGGTGAATGCAGCTCCGAGCGTCGGGTAAGTTCCGTTACCGGTTACCGCGCCGGCAACAAAAACGTTTTGGCCGAATGCCACGAGGGGAAACAGGGCAAGACCGAGGAGGATGGGTCGGATACCTTTCATAAAACAAGAAACAAGGATGGGTCAGGTATTGTAAAAATATAGGAATTCGCCCCTCAGCCGATAAGGGTAAAGAAAAACCGCCTGTGCGAGGAGGAGCTTCACTCCGGAGCCTCACACAGGCGGTCAAAAAAGTCAACTAATAATTTACTGCTTCACAACGTGAACCACCGTTACGCTGTTGCCGTCGGTGATGCGGACCATATACAGTCCGCCTTCGTAGATGCCGAGATCAACCTGTTTGGTCGTGCCGGTCATCTGGAAAGACTGAACCAACTGGCCGATGCTGTTCGTGATGTCGATCTGCACCGGGTTAGCCGGAACATAACCGAGATCGATCGTGAAGACACCGAGGTTCGGGTTCGGGTAAACGCTGATGTTTACACCACCTGCAACCGGATCAGCAATGCCCGTGCAGGCATCCACCACGATGTTGTCGTTAGCGGTTCCCGTGCAGCCGTTCACATCCGTGTAGGTGTAGGTGATCGTCTGCAGACCGTTCAGCGAAGTCGGATCGAAGCTGCTGCCGGTTACACCCGGGCCGGAGAACGCACCACCTGCGGGAGCTCCCACGAGGCTGAGCGGTGCATCGTTCACACAGATCGAATCAGGCGTCATCGCGAACGTTACCGTCGGCAGCGTGTTGATCGTTACGTTGATCGTATCCGAAGCGGTGCAACCGCCCGTGCTGGTCACCGTTACGTAGTACGTGCCGCTGGAAGAAACCGTCAGCGTCTGGTTGGTGCTGCTGTCGCTCCAGAGGTAAGTAGCGCCTGCATTCTGCGCATCGAGCGTAACCGTACCACCGCACTGCGTCATGTCGTTGCCGAGCGCTACAACCGGGTTGGAGTTGATCGTGATCGTCACGCTGTCGCGCGTGGTGCAACCGAAGCTGTTCGTCACATCCACCCAGTAGATGCCGCTGGTTGTTGCCGTGAGCGTCTGGTTGGTGGAGTTGTCGTTCCAGAGGTAGCTGTCGCCGGCATTCTGCGCGTCGAGCGTTACCGTGCCCGAGCAGATCGACTGGTCAGCGCCGAGGTTGACAACCGGTGTTGCATTGATCGTCACCGTGATGCTGTCGCGCGTGGTGCAGCCTGCAGCGTTCGTTACATCGACCCAGTAAATACCGCTGGCAGCAGCTGCGAGTGTTTGGTTCGTGCTGTTGTCGCTCCACAGGTAGGTTTCACCCGGGTTCTGCGCATCCAGCGTTACCGTGCCGCCGCATTGCGTTACATCGTTACCGAGCGACACAACCGGGCTGGAGTTGATCGTGACCGTAACACTGTCGCGCGTCGTGCAACCGAAGCTGTTCGTCACGTCGACCCAGTAGATGCCGCTGGTCGTTGCCGTGAGCGTCTGGTTCGTGCTGTTGTCGTTCCAGAGATAATTGTCACCTGCATTCTGCGCGTCGAGCGTTACCGTGCCCGAGCAGATGGACTGGTCAGCGCCGAGGTTGACAACCGGTGTTGCGTTGATCGTTACCGTGATGCTGTCGCGCGTGGTGCAGCCTGCAGCGTTCGTTACATCGACCCAGTAAATACCGCTGGCAGCAGCTGCGAGTGTTTGGTTCGTGCTGTTGTCGCTCCACAGGTAGGTTTCACCCGGGTTCTGCGCATCCAGCGTTACCGTGCCGCCGCATTGCGTTACATCGTTACCGAGGCTGACAACAGGCAGCGCATCTTCCGTGATGGTGAGACCGACAGCTGCAGAATCAGCGCAACCGTTGACGTTAGTCTTGGTCATGTTGTAAACACCGGCAGTGGTAGCTACGTAAGTGTTCGAGTTTGCACCCGGGATCGCCACACCGTTGAGATACCATTGGCTGGTACCGCCGCTTGTGCCTGTAAGCGTTACGCTGCCACCCGTGCAGAAATGGGTTACAGGAGAAGCAAGCGTTACTACCGGGAGCGGGTTCACCGTTACCGTTACCGTTGCCGTGTTCGAGCAGGTGTTGGCATCGGTACCCGTTACCGTATAGGTCGTGGTCACCGTCGGAGAAACCGTTACAGTCGTTCCGGTAAGCGCGCCCGGATTCCAGAGGTACGACGTAGCGCCGTTACCCGTAATGGAGGTGCTGTTGCCGTTACAGATCGTGGTGAGCGTCGAGGTCGTCGTGACCGTCGGCAGCGGGTTCACCGTTACTGCAACAGTTGCCGTATTCGTGCAACCGCTCGCGTTGGTGCCGGTCACCGTGTAGGTCGTCGTGGCCGTCGGAGAAACCGTTACCGTGGTTCCGCTGAGCGAGCCCGGCATCCAGCTGTAGGTGACAGCGCCGTTGCCCGTGAGCGTGGTGGTGCTACCCGTGCAGATCGCGCTGTTGGCGGCCGTTGCCGTTACCGTCGGGAGCGGGTTTACCGTCAGCGTGATCGGAGCAGAGCTCGTGCAGGTATTGGCATCCGTTACCGTAACCGTGTACGTTGCGGTGGAAGGAGGATTGCCGTATACCGGGTTCTGGCTCGTGCCGGTGTATGCGATCGTTGCTGCGGCGTCGTTGAACAGGTTCGTTGACGGCGACCAGGTAATCGTGTTTACCGGAACCGTGTAGCTGATCGTTACCGACCAGGACGTCAGCGTTCCGACGTCACCGGAAGCACCGTCACCGATCCAGATTGTCCAGGTACCGTTCGTGTTGGAAGACAGAAGCGGCGTGAACGAAGCGATGTTCGAAGTGTAGGGAGCAGGTCCGACACCCGTTGCGCCGCTCGGGAGGAAGGTTCCCGTAAACGGAGCGGAACCGGAGCTGATCGCCGTAGAAGCCGAAGAGCTGACGACGGTATTGGTGAAGTTATCACCGCTGCTGCCTACCGAGTTGGCAAGGTTCAGGACGCTGCCGGAAGGCGACATCACGTTGATGCGAAGATCGCTGTCCCAGGTGTGATTGATGTTGAAATTGACGGAGATGTCGGTGATCGTAGCATTCGCAGGAACGCCGGAGATCGTCAGGTTGTTCGTAACGCCCGTGGTCAGGTTATTATCCGGAACAGGAGCGCTGATGGTACCGGAAGCAGCCGTAGCCGATTGCGTAGATGCAGCTACCGACGTTGCGAAGTTGTTCACGTTAAGCTGTGTTGCAGCTCCGCCCACGCACATCGAAGGCGTCGGGTTGGTGAAGGTCGGAGTTGCCGGAAGCGCATTGACCGTTACGGCAATCGTGTTCGATGCGGCACAGCCGGTCGACGTTTCCGTTGCGACAACGGTATAGGTATATGCGCCTGCTGCGGTCGGAGTTACCGTTGCGGGGTTACCGGAAACCGGGGTCGAAGCGCCGCTGCCTGCTGCAGAAGACCATGCGAACGTATTGTAGGTATTGGTCGGGCTACCTGCCGTGTTTGCGCTCGTCAGTGAGATCGACGCGCCCAGGCAGATCACCGTCGGGGTGGACGTTGCAGAAACCGGGTCCGCTGTTGTCACCGTTACCGTTACCGGCGTGCGCGGGCTTTCGCAGCTGTTCGTGCCGCCTTCAGAAACGTAGAAAGTGGTGGTGCTGCTGATCGTGGTCGTATACGTCGTTGACGTGCCGCTCTGGAGCGGTGTACCGCCGGAGGGTGCTGCATACCAGTTGAACGTTCCGTTGCCTGCAGGGCCTGCGGCAGAAGCTACGCTGGCCGTCGGGATACCTACTCCGCATTGGTTGGAGTTGGTAGCAGTCGGTGCAGCCGGCAGCGGGAGGACGGTTACAGTAACCGGTGCGGTAGAGGTGCAGCCGGTAGAACCGGTAACAATCGCATTATAGGTGGTCGTCACCGTCGGGTTGTCCGTCGGGTTTTGTACGGATGAAGTAAATCCTGCAGGAGACGAGGTCCAGCTGTAGGTTTGGGTCGGTGTTGCCGTAACGACAACATTATCGATCAACCAACCATAATACTGCACACCGCTATCTGACGTTTCGCGGAAACGAATACGGAACTGTGAGTTACCGACGTATGGCGTCAGGTTAATCGTTTCTAGTTTCCAGAGCGCGTTAGTCGGCGTAGCACTTGAAGAGCTGAGTTGCGAATCCCAATCGGAGTAGCTCGACTTATCGAAAGACACCACGCTGTTGCGCAGCGTGCCGGTGCCTGTGTAGCTGCTGGTCGGGAAGGAAGTCCAGGTGACGCCACCGTCGAGCGAATACTGCACATAACCATAATCCCAGCCCGCTTCCGTTGCGCAGATATGCTGGAAGGTTAATGTAGCAGAAGAATATCCGGTCAGGTTGATGTTACTGCTCAACGCCAGGCTTCCGTCTGCGCTTGCAGTGTATTGCATGCGAACAGAAGATGCACCTTGCTGGAAGTAGGTCGTATTCTGAGAAGCGGTTACTCCGGTTCCCGTTACGGTGAATTGCGTAAGCGGGAAGGCCTCGAACGTTTCCGTGAGGAGGTTCTGTGTCGCCGTCATATTAAGGTTGACGGTAGAACCGGCACACACTGTAGAAGGCGTTGCAGTCGGAACCGGAACCGGCGGAAGTGAATTAACCGTTACGCTGATCGTGTTAGACGAAGAGCAACCGGAAGAAGTTTCATTCGCAACAACCGTATACACATACGTACCTGCTGCCGTCGGAGTAACCGAAACCGTGCTGCCGGAAACCGGTGACGATGCGCCGCTGCCTGTTGTCGAAGACCAGGTATACGTATCGTAATTATTGACAGGGCTAGCAGCGGTGTTGGCGCTCGAAAGCGAAATCGATCCGCCGATACAAACTGCCGTAGGTGTAGAAACCGCAGAGACCGGATCCGGCGTTGCTACCGTTACCGTAACTGGCGTACGCGGGCTTTCGCAGCCGTTCGTTCCGGTTTCAGAAACATAGAAAGTAGTCGTCGTGCTGATGCTGGTCGTGTAAGTAGCTGAAGTGCCGCTCTGCAATGCCGTACCTCCGGTAGAGGCTGCATACCAGTTGAATGTACCGTTACCTGCAGGGCCGGCAGCAGAAGCTACGCTTGCCGTCGGAACGCCGACACCGCACTGGTTGGAGTTGGTGGCGGTCGGTGCAGTCGGGAGCGGCAGAACAGTTACGGCAACGTTGTTGGAAGTAAGCGGACAGCCGCTCAGCGTCACAACACCCGAATAGGTCGTGTTCGCGCTAACGGTAGCGGAGAACGGGTTGGATGTGCCGATCGTGCTTACGCCATCCGACCAGGCAACAGTGCCGGGCACCGTACGGATCGTTCCGCCGAAAATGAATTTGGGACGGTTCGATGTCGTGTTGGTTCCCGTTGTGGTACCGCAAAGCGCAGCCGCAGTCTGGCTATCGGCGCGATAATACGCGTGACATACATAACTTAATGCATCGTACTTCACGTAGTTACTGGTACCACCGGTGTTGTTATTGCTCCAGCAGAACTGGATCACGATATTCGATACGCCATCCCAGTTGAAAGGCGTCGAGAACGTGATCGTATTGATGGAGTTGGAAACCGGTGTATAGGATGCAGCAGAATAAACTGTCGTGAATCCGGAGTTGACCAGCGTCGTCGTCAGCGCCGAGGTAGAACCTACCGGAGCGATGTTCACCTCGAACGTGTTGTAGGTACCGCCGCCGGTAGTAACATCAAGACCAAGCGAGGTAATGTTGCCTGGTTGCAATCCGAGCGCCGTAAGTTCACTGGCCTTAACCAGGAATTGATCCTTCAGGCCACCGTACAAATGATAGAACGGGCTTTCATAAGAACTTGCGGTTGAACCACCGGCGCCGAGCGTTGCCGTTCCGCTGGAGAAGATCGCCGCGTTCAGAACCGTAGTGCTGCCCGTACAAACGGTTGCGGGAGTTGCAGTTGCCGTCAGCGTTAAGCCGAACGTCGGTGCATCTGTATAAGAAGTGCCGCTCATCGTGCTCGACAAGCTGCCATCGGATGCCGTAACCGACCAGGTCACCGTTGCGTTAACCGGAGTCGCTGCCGGGAGTGTTGCCGTCCATGCAGAAGCAGCGTTCGGGTTACCGCCGGTCATCGTGATCGGTGTTTGTGCTACACCATTGAATGAATAATTCAGGATGACACTGGCGAGCGGTGCTACGGGAGTAACGTTCGCCGTGATGGTGCGTGCAGTTGCCGTGCATTGCGTACCGGAAGGGGAAGCGCTTACGCTATTGATCACAGGTACCGCCGGAGCGCCGTCGAATTCATCGGCGCCGATATCAGGAGCGGTAGCACCGCCGTTGATTGAGCCGACAGGGCCCGGACGCGTATCGTTATCATAGTCGGTCGTAATGCCGGAGATCGTAGTCCCACCGCTTTCGAGAGGAGAAACTGTTGCTGCCACGAGATGGAGGAACTGCGCGGAGGAACCCGTGGTGCTGGCAAAGGCCGGGTTCACAGAGAAAGAGGACGCGTCACGCGGAGCAACCCGGGTCTTGTAGGCTGCCAGGGTCTGGTCGCTGTTGGTACCGTCATAGAAAATCAGGTTTGCGGCGCTCGGGGTTCCGGCATACAAGGAGTTATTGTTCGACGTGCCGGCATAAGATCCCAACGTTGTTCCCGTACGTCGGTAAGCGACACTAACCCCGGTACCCGTAGCTACAGACAAGTTTACTACAAGGTTATTGCGCATATCAACCGTAGGCGACGTGCTCGTATAAATGCCTGCCGAGCCGAAACCGGTGCCTGAGCTTGTTGCATTCAGATAAACCGTGTTATAATAGAGGTTGCTGGTAGTAGATCCCTGGACATTGACACCCTGCACAGCGGTTCCGGTAGTGGATGCGGGCGCGGAAAGATTACCGATGTAATTATTTGAAATTGTAACAGTGGTCCCGGAACTGATGTAAATACCGTTGACCACTCCGCCCGATCCGCCGGCAGAAATTCCGTAGATCTTATTTTTTGCAATAGCGATCGTGTTGCCGCTCGCAGAATAAATACCATAGCAGGTTGCAACCGGTGCGCTGCTCAGGTTAAAAATCTGGTTACCCGTCCAGTTTTTCACCGAGGAACCCGTCGTGTTGGTATAAATGCCGCCGACCGTGTTGCTGGTCGAAGTATTCGTTCCACCAATAGAAAGGTTGCTGAAGGTATTGTTCGTGATGGTTTCTCCGGTCGGACTGGCCAGGTTGTAATAGCCATATACGGAAGAAGAGCTGCTGCCGGAAGTCGACGGGATCGTGTTATTATCAACAGTATTTCCACTGACCGTAAAAATGGAGGTTCCGTTTTTAATACAATATAAAGTTCCCGACGCTCCCGTAATCTGGTTGCCGGTAAGGGTATTGTTGTTAACTGTCGTGTTGGTCGGTGAGGCCGAAGAAACAATCAATTGCAAGGTACAGCCTGCGCCGGATGCGATATTGTTCGTAATCGTATTGTTATTCATGTTCAGGTTCGTCGCTGAGGCTGACGAGCTGATCATCGAAATGGTTCCGGAGCCGGGAATATTGCTGCCGGTCACCGTGTTATTGGAAATATTTACGGTAGCCGCCGAAGAGGAACTGGCAATACCATTGAACGTACCTGACGTAGAAGTCGAATAAGTACAATTCTGAATCGTGTTGAATGTAATATTGACCGTATTGGAAGCAGCAGTGGAACCAATGCCGTTATCAATAGCGTTAACGGTACTGGTCGTCGCCCCACCATTCAGGGTTACGGTATTATGCGTAATGTCCGCATTGGCACTGGTAGCAGCCTGTGCATAAATACCGCGAAGCGTGGTTCCGTGGTTGACTCCCGAACCGTTATTATTATTGATCGTATTCCAGGAAATATTAATGCTCCACTGGTTATTGGCACGAATGCCGGCCGCAGGGTTAGTTGTTCCGCCGCCACCAAAGTTTACTACAGTATTGCCGGTTCCCGATGAGGTGCCACCAATGTCGTTGCCGGTATCCCCCAGGGTAAACGGGCTCGAAGCGGAATAACCATTAAGAACAATCCCATAGTTAGCGTTCTGAACGATATTGGAATAAATACGATTGGAAGAGTTGGTACCAGAAGCTGCAGTAGGAGTGATAGCCGTCGTAGCAGCAGTAGGCGTTGCGTTAACAACAAGAATACAAACAGACCCGTCTACCATCGGGGCGCTGGCACTTGCGTTGTTGACACGATTCAGCGTTACCACACAATTTTTGATCGTGTTGTTTTGCGCGCCGTCCGTTGCACTGTTCTTGAAAAGACCGTAACCGTATTCCATCGTTGCCGGATTGGCCGTATTCGGATCGGCCAGGTCGATGCCATCGATGGTCACATAATCCGAACCCTGGAAACTCCAGATGCCATCGGGCGCTGCCGACGAAGGCGTCGCCGTACCACCGCCATAAGCAGTGATCACCGGATTGGCGCCGGCCCCGCTTTTCTGGAAGATGATCGGGTTGGCAGCAGTACCGGTTGCGGTCATATTGATGCGCGCGGTAATCGTTTCCGTGTAATTGGCAGCGACGTTAAACGTTACGCCGCCTGCGCCTACACCTTGCGTATTCAGATCCTGAACAGCGAGTGCAATGGTTGCATAATCGCCAGGAATGTTCTTGGTGCCCGTCAGCTGCGCATGCAGACCGCCCGTTACCAATGCAACAATAAATAAGGTCAGAAGTGTAATCCTTCTCATGGGAAAATTGGGTTGTTTCTGAATTTTTCTCGGAATAAATCCGGGGTCTGTTCCCTGTAATTTGGGGTTACAAGGGCGCCAAAAATAGGCCAAACAACTGTTAAAACAACTGATCCAGATTGCTTTTTCGGCGCAGAAAATCGAAACGTCTCCTTATTCTAAGGAAATTTTAAGAAAGTAGTCGATGAGTGGTAGGAATCACCGGACGAGCGGTATTATCAAAACCACATTATTGGTGCAATGTGCAAAACTTTTAATCAACAAAAATGTCGGTCATCAGTTCTCCGCCGGGCGTAACGGCATACCCGGAAAGATCGGTCACACCATTTATTGCAAGCACATCTTCATCAATAAAAAAATGACCGCTTTCTTTTCCATTGAAAATAAAATACGCCGCGTCCGCTACGACTTCCGGCTTGCGCGATTTTTTTATCAGCTCGTCACCGCCTAAAATATTCTGCACCGCTGCCGTTGCGATCGTCGTGCGCGGCCAGAGCGAATTCACCGCGATGTTGTCTTTCTGCAACTCGTGCGAAAGGCCGAGCGTCAGCATGCTCATGCCGAATTTGCTGATCGTGTACGGCGCAAAATGCGTGAACCATTTTTTATCGAGACTTAGCGGCGGCGACAGCGTGAGAATGTGCGCGCACGATGATTTTTTCAAATGAGGAATGCAATGCCGCGAAACAAGATACGTGCCGCGCGTGTTGATGTCCTGCATCAGATCATATTGCTTCAGCGGCAGCATCGACGGCGGAGAAAGATTGATCGCGCTCGCGTTATTGACGAGGATATCGATGCCGCCGAATTGTTTTACTGCTGCAGCAACGGCGTCAACGACCTGGCTTTCTTCGCGGATGTCGCATTTCACGGCGAGCGCCTTCCCTCCTGCCCTTTCGATCTCTTCCGCTGCAGTGAAAATGGTGCCTTCCAGCTTCGGATGCGGCTCCGTTGTTTTCGCTGCGATAACGATGTTCGCGCCTTCTTTCGCCATGCGGAGAGCAATTGCTTTCCCGATGCCGCGGCTGCCGCCGGTGATAAAAACTGTTTTGCCGTTGAAGTTCATTGGGTTTCTTTTTTTCAGATAACAAGATGAATGAGCGTCATGTCGTCGGTTTGCTCATGCCCCGCTTTCCAGCTTTCGAACGCTTCTGCGAAAACGCGCTCCCGCTCCGTGATGGATTTATGGGCATGATCGGCAATGAGCTCTCGCAGCCGCTTCGACATAAACTTTTTCGCTTCGGGACCGCCGAACTGATCGGTGATGCCGTCGGAAAATAAATACAGCTGCACCGGCACACTGACGTCAATTTCCGTCTCGGTGTAAGGCGCATTTTTAGGCAGCGTCGATCCGATGGAGATCTTATCCGGCGTGATCGAGCGGAAAGCATGATCCTGCCAGATATACACGGGGCGCGCAGCAGATGCGATCACTACTTTCTTCTTCACCGGATCGTGCAGGAGCAGCGTGATGTCCATGCCGTCGTTCACGCTCCGGGTTTCCGTCGACTCGTTCAGCATGCGGATGAGCTGATCGTGCAGGCGGTCCAGCAATGGCCCCGGCCGCGGATCATTTTCGCGCGAGAAAACCTGGTTGAGCAGCGAAGAGCCGAGCATGCTCATCAACGCGCCCGGAACACCATGACCCGTGCAATCCGCAACAGCGAGATAACGCTTATCACCTGCGCCGCCCGTAATCCAGAAAAAATCGCCGCTGATGATGTCGCGCGGGCGGAAGTAGACGAACGATTGCGGGAACAGCGAATGCAAACGATCCGGCGACGGCAGCACGGCATTCTGGATGCGCGTAGCGTAGTTGATGCTGTCGACGATCTCGTGGTTCTTTTCTTCGATGAGCTTTTTCTGCGCCGCGATCGCATCGTTCTTCTCCTGCAGGATGCGGTTGTCGCGTTGCTTGCGGATATACCGCGCGATCATGATAAAAAGAAAGACCAGCAGCACCACACCGGCGCTGATAAAAATGATCCGCAACAACCGGTCGCGCTGGATGCGGGCGTCGGAAGCGGCGTTCTTTGCTTCGAGCAGCTCGATCTGCTTTTGCCGCTGCGCCGTTTCATATTTCTGCGAAACTTCGTCGATTGCCTTTGCCTTTTCTTCGTCGTACAGCTTGCTCTTCAGGTCGCTGGAAATGCGGAGATAAAAAGCGGCATTGGCAAAATCCTTTTCGAGGTAATACAATTCGCCCAGCTCGCCGGCAGATTCCTTCGTATGGTAATCATCCTGCAGGCCGACCGACAGATCGTAAGCGCGCTTATATTCTGCAATCGCCTTTTCGTTCTGGTTTTGGGTAACGTAAAGATTTCCCAGTGAAAAGACCGCCGTGAGCACGCGGAAGTTGTCTTTCCGGCGTTCCGCCATAGCCAGCGATTGCCGGATGAACTGCTCCGCTTCGCCGTAACGTTTCGTATTGGTCAGCAGCGCCCCGATATTGTTGTAGGAAACGATCAGCTGCGTTGAATCACCGAGCTGGCGAAACATCTCGAGCGCGCGCAACTCATACTTGTAAGCGGAATCGTATTGCTGTTTATTGCTGTAATAGAGGCCGATATTGTCGAGGTTCGACGCAATGCTGACGGAATCCTTACGGTGCTCAAACAGCTCGAGCGATTGCTGCGTGTAGAAGATCGCCTTGTCGTAATCGCGGGTGTAAAAATACATGGAGCCGCAGTGCTGCTTGAGCATCGCCAGCGCCGTCGTATCACGCAGCTTTTCAGCGACCGCAATTCCATCAAAAAATGCTTTCGAGGCATTTGGAAAATCGCCGGCACGTGTGAGCGCAAGTCCTGTGTGATTGTATGCGTAAGCCAGGATTTTCAGCAGACCTTTTTCTTTCGCAAAGGTGATCGTCGAATCGAGGCTCGCTACTGCCGCATCGTTTTTCCCGATGGTACGATAGAACCGTCCGAGCGTGAGCCGCTCTTTCGCTGCCAGCGAATCATCGCCGCCGGTCAATGCAACGGAAACCGCCAGCCGCAGTAATTTTTCCGCTTCGTCGGGTTGATCTTTTTTCTTCGTCGTCGCCAGCGAATCGAGGATCGCGACCTGCACTTTCAGCGGCTTCCCCTGCACCAGCGGGCGATAGGCCACCGGCACCTGCGCGCACAATCCTCCGCACAACAAAAGCAACAACAACAGAACGGAGCGGCGCAGCATGAAGCAAAAGTAGGAAAGATCAATGTGCTAATGGGTTAATTTGCTAATGTGCCGATGCACTCAAAACCACGCACATTGAAAATTGAACATTCGTCAGAGAGAATATTTCAATTTTCAATCTTGAATGCGGGCCGCAAGTGCGTATTAGCACATTAACCCATTAGCAAATTAGCACATTGATTACCTTCGCACCCATGAGCAAACCCATCATCTCCGGCATTCAGCAGATCGGCATCGGTATTCCCGACGTGCAGGCTGCTTTCAAATGGTATCGCCAGAATTTCGGCATGGACGTTCCGGTGTTCGAAGAAGCGGCGGAAGCGAACCTGATGCTGCCGTACACCGGCGGAAAACCGCATCAGCGCCATGCGATCCTCGCGGTGAACATGAAAGGCGGCGGCGGATTCGAGATCTGGCAATACACGAGCCGTACGCCGGTTCCCGTTTCGTTCGAAATCCAGCTCGGCGATCTCGGCCATTTCGTGACGCGCATGAAATCGTCCGACGTGAAAGGTTCGTATGATTTCCTAAAAGCGCGCGGCGCAGAGCTGCTCAGCGAAGTGATGACTTCTCCCGACGGACAGCCGCATTTTTTCCTGCGCGATCCCTGGGGCAATATTTTCCAGGTGGTGCCGGGCCACGACTGGTTCGGGAAAGGCAAGCAGCTCACGGGCGGTCCTTCCGGCGCGCTGCTCGGCGTTTCCGACATGGAAAAGTCCATGAAATTTTACGGTGATATCCTCGGTTACGATACCGTGATCTACGACAAGACCGGCGTGTTCGACGACCTGAAAGGTTTGCCTGGCGGTACTGCGGAAGTGCGCCGCGTGCTGCTGAAGCATTCGAAGCCCCGCGCAGGCGCTTTCTCCCGATTGCTTGGCTCAAGCATGATGGAGCTGATCCAGGTGAAGAACCGCGCGCCGCGCAAAATTTTCGAAGGACGCTGGTGGGGCGATCGCGGTTTTATTCATCTCTGCTTCGACATCATCGGCATGAAAGAGATGCAGGCGCTCTGCGAATCGAAAGGACATCCGTTCACCGTCGACAGCGCCAACAGCTTCGACATGGGAGAAGCGGCCGGCCACTTCAGCTACATCGAAGATCCGGACGGCACGCTCATCGAATTCGTCGAAACGCATAAAGTTCCCGTGCTGAAAAAGATCGGCTGGTACCTCAACCTGAAAAAACGTCCGGCAGAAAAACCGCTGGCGGATTGGATGGTGAAGTCGATGGGGCTGAACCGGGTGAAGGATTAATATGCCGATTTGCCGATATGCTGATGTGCCGATGAATTCTGCAATTACAGCACATTCGGCAGGCTGCGGTTACTAAACATAAAGCGCAAAGTTCTCTTACGGGCTTTGCGCTTTTTCTTTGCGTCTTCGCGGTTTCTTACGAAGCATCGATAGATTCCTGCAAAGGGACGAGTTTTGCGAACGTTGGGGAATGACGCGCGTAGTTTTGGTAGAGATCAACACGCGTCGTCATGAAAACGTTTGCAAAAATTACGCTCGCCTGTTTTTTAATCGCTGTTGCGGGTTGCGGAAAGTACGAAGATGGGCCGGGATTCAGCCTGCTGCCGAAGACGGAACGTTTATCGAACACCTGGCGCGTCGGGCTGGCGACGGAAAATGACAAGGATATTACCACGCATTTCACCGACATCAATTACACGGAAACGTACGAAGCCGACGGTTTCTATTCGTATGCTTCGAACAACAGCACCGGCGCAGGAAGATGGGAATGGTCGAACGATCGCAAAACGGTTCGTCGTTACGCCGTCGACGGGCAGCCGACGCGTGTCCTGTACATCCTGCGATTAAAAGAAAAGGAGCTGTGGTATTATTACATGGACGGCTACGACCGCATCGAGTTTCACATGAAGGATAATTAATCCGTCAGTGCTTTCGATTTTCATTTTTCAAGCGCAGCAAACGCCGTCCGCACTTCTTGTCGTTGTTTCCGCAGCGCATCTTTTTCGTCTTTCGATAAACGCGCCCAGCGGAATTTGCCGGCCGTGCGTTTTACTTCTTTCCAGTACCACTGCGCAAACATTCCCGTTACCGGAACCGCAAGCATGAATCCGCCGAGGATGTACCAGTTGCGGAATACGAGCGCAATGACGAGGCTTTGCAGCAGCCAATAAATCTGCCAGAGAAAAACCGCCATCGTTCCATTCACCGACGCGCTCCACTCGATGCTCTTCACGACTTTCTTCTGCACGAGCCAGGGAATTTTATAGGGAACGAAATTCGTGATCGTGCCGAAGAGCCAGAATGGAAATCCAAGCAGGAACACGAACAGGTCAACGCCCAGCGGAAGTCCGGGACGGCGATCGCGCAGCACCCAGTCGCGGAGGCGGTATTTTTTCAGCGAAGCAAAATATGCTGACGATTTCTCCCGCAGCGACGTTACTTTTTCCGGTGCTGCAACAGTCGCCGCATTCACTGCTTCGGCGATCGCCACGGAATAATCGTGCGTGAGGCGTTGGTTGCGCGGATCTTTTCCGTCGGTTGCGGCGCGCTCTTCGACAAAAACATCTTCGAGTTGTTCCACCAATTCATCGTTCTCTTTGTTTTCGATGATGAGCAGCTGCGCTTTCATCTTCTCTTCGAGGTCGCGCGTGAATTGGTTGATGGCACGGGCCTTGTCGCGGCGATACAGCTCTTCGTAATCTTTCACCGCAAACGGTTTTCCGAAGCGGATGTTCACCGGCGTGCGGAATTTCCACGGCGTCGCGGAATAGTTGATGCCGACGGGAACGATCATCAGTCCGAGCGAAAAATTATTCTTCTCTTCCGATCCGAATGCGATGCGCGCCGTTCCTTTTTTCAGCTTGCGCAACCGGCGTTCCTGGATGCACAGCCCTTCGGAGAAGATCATGATCGCTTTGTTCTCCTCGAGCATCTTCGAACATTTCTCGAACGTCTCGTCGTTCTTAGAAAGGTTTTCCGCGACTTCGAGTAAAAGATAGATCGGGATGATGCCGATGAAGGTCAGGAGCTGCGCGAGGCGTTTTTTGCGGAACACATCGGAGCGCGCGAGGAACCAGGTGCGGCGGCGCACACTCGAGCCGAGAATGAGCGCATCCATGAACGAGTTCGGATGATTCGAGCAGAGCAGCACGGGCACGCCTTCGGGAACGTTCTCCAGGCCGGTGGTATGCTTCCGCGGTGAATACCGGTAGAAGTAAAACAGCAGCGTGTTAAAAGAGATCCAGAGGTAGCGGTAGAAAAGATGACCGAGGAAACGCATTGGGGGCGTAAAGATAGGAAGTTGCGGCGTGCAGGAAGAATCGAAGCCAATCGTTGTTTGCCGCAGAGGCGCGGAGAACGCAGAGGATTCTTCTCCGCGTCCTCCGCGCCTCTGCGGCTTTTTTCTTTCTCTATCAAACAAAAAATCCCCGGCCTGGCAGCGCTTCGCTACTAAACTTTGGGACCCATTGTTAAAACACAACACACTCGCACGTATCCGGCAGCCGGTTTCCCGCCCGCGATTTGTTATATTTGATCTGCTGCACTTACCTCCTTCCACATGAAACTTCGCTACTGTCTGCCGGCTTTGCTGCTGCTCGTTTCGGCCGCGCTTCCCGCACAAAAATTTTTCAGCCGCCCTTCCTCCGACCAGCCGATGTCGTTCGCAGAAATGCAGCGACAGTTCCACAACTGGTCGAAGACCGTCGACCTGAAGCACGAGCATCACTGGAAATATTACAAACGCTGGGAAGCCGACATGCTCCTGCATACCGACGGCCACGGCGAGCGCGGGGATGCGACGGATTACATCAACGCTGCCATTACTGTTGCCGCATCGAAGCAAACGTCTTCGTCCTCGCGCATGCAAAGCTCCGCGTGGTATCCTGTCGGGCCGAACTACATTCCCGGTAATCTCACCGGCTACATGGAGAACGGCATCGGCCGCATCAACTGCATCGCTTTTCACCCGACGAATGCGTCGACGTATTTCGTCGGTGTAGCACAAGGCGGCGTCTGGAAAACGACGAACAACGGCGCTTCGTGGACACCGCTCACGGATAACCTGCCGATCCTTCGCATCAGCGATATCGCCATCGACCCGGCCGATCCCGACAGCACGATGTACATTTCCGTCGGCGACTTCGAATACATCGGCTTCGGCCTTTACCTCAACGGCCGCAAACGCAACACGCATTACGGGCTCGGCGTTTACAAAACCACAGACGGCGGTCAAACGTGGCAACCGACGGGCCTCACGTTTCAAATGACGGACGGTGATGCTTCGCTCATCCGCAGGATCATCATCGATCCGAACAACAGCAACAATCTTCTCGCGTGCGGCGTGAGCGGCATGTATCGCTCGACGGATGCAGGCGCGACGTGGACGCAGGTGAACAACGGGCTGTTCTGGGATATGCAGCAAGATCCCGTTTCGCCGAATACGATTTACGCGGCGACCGGTTGGGTGCTCACGTCGAACGACGGCAGCGCGGGCATCTGGAAGTCGACCAACTTCGGATTGACGTGGACACAGCTGCCTTCGGGCATTCCTGCGACGGGCCAGGTGCAGCGCGTGCGTATCGCTATTGCGCCTTCCGATCCGAATTACGTGTACGCCGTTGCCGTCGATGCGATGAGCGGCCTGTATGGCATTTACAAAAGCACCAACGCCGGCGCCTCGTGGACGTTCACGAATCCGGGCGTCAACGTGCTCGAATGGGACCAGGGCTCGAACTCGGGCGGACAAGGCAACTACGATCTCGGCTTCCAGGTGAACGCGACCAACCGCAACGTGCTGTACGTCGGCGGCATCAACGTGTGGGGCTCTGCGGACGGCGGGCAAACGTTCGACCCGGCGAGTCACTGGACACTGAGCTTCGGCCCGACGTTGCACGGCGACATTCATTTCATCGAGCGGCAGCCGCTGACGGGAAATATGTTCGTGTGTTCCGACGGCGGCATTTACAGAACGAATAGCCTGCAAACGGAAACGTGGACCGATGCGTTCAACGGTGTTCCGTGGCCGACGCAATGGACGAACATCGGCAACGGTTTGCAGATCTCTTCCTTCTACCGCATCTCGAGCTCGCGCAATTCCGCGGGACGACTGATGGCGGGCGCGCAGGACAACGGCTCGATGTATTTCGACAACGGCACGTGGAGCACGATCTTCGGCGGCGACGGGATGGATAATTATCTCGACACGCAGAATAACGACGAGATCATCGGCTCTTCGCAATACGGTTACTTCTCGCATTCGTTCGACGACGGCGTAAGCGATGCCGGCATTTCCCCGAACGTCAACAGCGAAAGCGGCGAATGGACTACACCGATCATTGCGGATTACAACAACCACGGAACGCTGTACGCGGGTTATGTGAACGTCGTCAAATCCACCGACAACGGCGCGAGCTGGACGGCGATCTCGAATTTCCCGGTGAACAATTATGCGTGCGAGATCAGTGCGCTCGCGGTTGCGAATACAAATGCGAACGTGCTGTACGCCGCCAAACGCGTGCATTACGAATACAGCGAACCGGGCGTGCTCTACAAAACCACGAACGGCGGAAGCACGTGGACGAACGTAACGGCAGGATTACCGGACTCGTTGTATTACACGAGCGTCGAGATCAGCGAAACGGATGCGAATACGGTTTACGTTACGATGGCCGGTTTCAGCACGGGCAACAAAGTCTTCCGCACGACGGACGGCGGCAGCACGTGGCAAAACATTTCGTACAACCTGCCGAACATCCCGGTGAACTGCGTGAAATACATTCCGGCCGCCAACACGGTGATGCTCGCTACCGATCTCGGCGTGTACGTGCTCGATGCAGCGAACAGCACGTGGGTGAATCAAAGCACGGGATTGCCGAACGTGATCGTTTCCGACATCGAATTCAACGTGGTGCTGAATAAAATTTACGTGAGCACCTTCGGCCGCGGCATCTGGGCAACGGACCTCGACCTGTTTACTGCAGCGGTGCAAACTTCCGCGCAACCGCAGCTCAGCCTTTCGCTGTTCCCCTCTCCCAACAACGGAACGTTCACCATCAAAGTGCCGGAAGCCAACGCGGCGGATGCGTTCTCGCTCGAGATCATCGACGTGATGGGAAGGATCGTGCACAGCGAAACGCTGCAGGGAAAATCCGAATACGCAGTGACGATGAATGTTCCTTCGGGAATGTACTTCGCGCACGTGCGTGGGAAATCGCTGAGCGGCGTGAAGAGCTTTATCGTACAATAGTTTTGTTCGCCGCAGAGGCGCGGAGTACGCAGAGAATCTCCGCGCCCTCTGCGTCTCTGCGGCGAACATTTGGTAATTTTACATCGCCGGGCGGGCAATATAAACTGATATGAAACAGCTCTTCTTCTGCCTGCTCGCTTTGGTTTTCGTCAGCAGCTGCTCCATCGAAAAACGGCATTACCTGCACGGGTTCTACGTCGATCGTCCTCATGGTACGGATTCCCCGGAACAACAGCGCGTAGCCGGAGAACCGCCGCACTCACCTGGAATTCCGCAGGTTTCTTCCAACGGCGAAAATGCCGCAGCAGTAACGGAACGAGACACGACGACGCCGTCGACGACTACAACAATGCAGCCGCAGGCTCCGTCGAAAACGCAGCGCATTCTTCCTTCTCCCGAAAAAATTCAGCGTCTCGTTCCTTTTCCCATCAATGCTGCGCAGGACGACGAAGAGCCTGTCACCAACCGGCTAGCGGTATGGGCATTCTGCCTGGCTATCCTGGCCGTTGTCGCGGCGCTGACGTTGTGGATAGGATGGGGATTCTCCTTTTTCGTGCTGGTCTTTGCACCGCTGGCATTGGCGCTCGGCTTGAGCGCACGAAGCCAGATCAAACGCAACCCGGAGAAATACAAAAATAAATTCTTCGCAACCGTTGCCATTATTGTGGGAGCCACTGCCCTGCTCGTTGCGGCCGCATTCTCAGCAGCGGTGTTAATCGCGCTCGCGAATTTCCAGTAAATCGTTTTGCTTCGAAGTCGCTTAAACGTTGAACGTCATCCGCGAACCTTTTTTCGATTCGTCGAACGTTCCGTTGTCGTACACGAGATGCCCGTTCACAAACGTCTTTTCCACTTTCGAATGGAACGTCACGCCCTCGAACGGCGACCAGCCGCATTTGTAGAGAATATTTTCCGTTGAAACCATCCACGGCGCATTGCGGTTGACGAGCACGAGATCGGCGAAGTAGCCTTCACGAATGTAACCGCGCTTATCAATGCGAAACAGGTCGGCGACGGCATGGCTCATCTTCTCAACGACACGCTCGATGGAGATTTTTCCTTCGCGCGATTTTTCCAGCATGGCCACGAGCGAATGCTGCACGAGCGGACCGCCGGAAGGCGCTTTCGTATACGGCTGCTGCTTCTCCGCGAAGGTGTGCGGCGCATGGTCCGTCGCGATCACGTCGATACGGTTGTCGAGCACGGCTTTCCAGATCGCTTCACGGTCGGCGGCGGTTTTTACGGCAGGATTCCACTTGATGAAATTGCCTTTCGTTTCGTAATCCGCATCGGAGAACCAGAGGTGGTGCACGCAGGCTTCCGCCGTAATGTGTTTTTGCGGGAGCGGGATCGTATTGTCGAAGAGGTCGAGCTCGTCGGCAGTGGAAACGTGGAAAATATGCAGGCGCGTTCCGAATTTTTTCGCCCGTGCGATCGCTTTTTTCGAAGAGGCCAGGCAGGCTTCGCGGCTGCGGATCAGCGGATGAAATTTCACTGGGATATCGTCGCCGTATTTCTGTTTGTACACATCGAGGTTCGTGCGGATCATATTGTCGTCTTCCGCGTGAACAGCGATGAGCATTTTCACTTTTTCAAAAACAAGATCGAGCTCCTTCTCATTGTCCACGAGCATATCGCCGGTGGAAGAGCCGAGAAAAATTTTCAGCCCGCAAACCTTCTTCGGATCGACCTTTTCAATTTCAGAAAGATTGGCGTTGGTCGTTCCCATGAAGAAGGAATAATTCGCCAGCGACACTTCCGCCGCGCGCGAATATTTCTGTTCGAGCAGTTCGATCGTCGTCGCAGGAGGCGAAGTATTCGGCTGCTCCATGTACGACGTGACGCCGCCCGCCACACCGGCTTTCGCTTCGGTGTAGATCTCGCCTTTGTGCGTCAGCCCCGGCTCACGAAAATGCACCTGGTCGTCGATCACGCCCGGCAGCAAATGCAGGCCCGTTGCGTCGATCACGCGCATGCCTTCTTCCGCTTCGATTCCCGGCTTTACCGCAGCGATCTTGTCGCCGACGATCAATACGTCCGCCGCGAAGGATTTGCCTTCGTTGACCAGCGTTGCATTTTTAATGAGTGTTTTCATGGATCAGAATGTTACGTCGAGCAGCAGCTCCTGCCCGTTGCGGTTGACTTTTACTTTCGCCGTATCGCCTTTCTTGAAATTGCCGAGCGCTTTCATGTAATCCATCGTGCTGTTCACGGCATAGTCACCGACCGCAAGAATGACGTCGCCTTTCAGGATGCCGGCTTTCTGCGCGGGTTTTCCATCCGTCACACCATCGACGCGCATGCCTTTTCCTTCGAACGCATAATCCGGCATCACACCCATCGTGACTTTGTACACGTGCGTACCGGCATTCGGATTTTTCGTTTGCTGGAACTTCAGCTTGCCGAGCTTTTCCGTTTGCGAGATGATGTTGATGATGTATTCCAGCACCATCTTCTCGCCAGCGAGATTGATCTTGTCGACATCGTCGGAAGGCTTGTGATAATCGGAATGCTGGCCCGTGAAGAAATGCAGCACGGGAATATCCTTCAGGTAAAATGAAGTCTGGTCGGAAGGGCCAATGCCGGCGCTGTCCTGCTTCACATGGAAAGTCGTGTGCATGCGGTCGATCATCGGCACCCAGTCGGGCGCGGTTCCTACGCCGTAAATGATCAGCGTCTTCGTGGAATCGTTCAGTCGCCCGATCATGTCCATGTTGATCATGTAATCGACTTTGGTAAGATCGATCGTCGGCGTTTCGCAGAATCTTTTGGAACCGATCAGGCCGAGCTCTTCACCGGAAAAACAGATGAAGAGGAAATTGAATTTTTCCTTCTCCTTGTTGCCTGCGAAATAGCGCGCAAGCTCCAGCACACCGGCCGCGCCCGAAGCATTATCGTCGGCACCGTTGTGAATTTTGTTGTCGGGATTGGCATCGAGCGAATTGTGATCGTGACCGAGGCCGAGGTGATCGTAATGCGCACCGATGACGACCGTTAATTCCGCACCGTTATCGAGATAAGCGACGACGTTTTTCCCGTTGCGTTTTTCCACGGGAGAAAGGCTGTCTTTCGGATTCGTTTTATGATTGAACGTGAACGGCTGGTAATACCCGTCGGTGCCTTTCGGCTGCAGCCCGAGCTTTTTGAATTCGCCTGCGATATAAGCGGCTGCTTTTTTCTCGCCTTTGGAACCGGTGCCGCGGCCTTTCAGCTTATCGGAAGCGAGATAGGAAATATCTTTTTTCAGGCGATCGGTGCTGATGTCCTGGGCAAAAGCGAAGGTCGCGAGCAGGAGCGCGAGCAGGGTTATTTTCAGGCTTTTCATAAGGGGATCTGGTCGTTTCTCAAAGTTACGAAGGAAACGGGTTGGTTGGGGATGTTTCAGAAAGTGTAGTGCTGCTCAAAACCGTCAGACAACAGGCTGATTTAATCTCATGCCGCTGAATTAAGCACTCTTTTATAGACCACCTTGTTGGTAGAAAAACGGATCAGCAAACCCAGTTTTAGTTTTTTGGATTGCAGGTATTCCTGAAGTTGTTCGAATGCCGCAGGATGAAAATAATCTCCTCTTTTAATTTCTACGGCGATCGTTTCATCTACAAGAAAATCCAGCCTCCCGGTGCCGATCAGCGTCCCTGAAAAATAAAGGTTGTATTCTTCCTGCTCACGGAACTGAATGCCGGCCTTTCGAAGCGACACCGCCATTGCTTTCTGATAAACTTTCTCCAGGTGGCCGTTGCCGATAGCATTAAAAACTTCATAAGCACACCCGATAATTTTGTAGCTGAGTTCCGGCTGCACCAGATCTGCACGTTGTAAATCTTTTCCCATAACACTAAACAATTACAATAAAAACAATAATCGATATCAAATAAGAGCGGCAAAAGTATAATCTGTTATTAAAATTCCAAAACAGATGAATTAATAATCCGGATTCGGCGGGGTTACGATTTACGAATATATGAATCTGAACTCGGGAGAATTAAGAATTGGGATGCAGGGTTACGAATTACGAATATCTACGAATATACGAATCTGAAATCGGGAGAAATCAGGAATTGGGATGCAGGGTTACGAATTACGAATATCTACGCATATACGAATCTGAAATCGGGAGAAATCAGGAATTGGGATGCAGGGTTACGAATTACGAATATCTACG
>CAMLEF010000019.1 GCA_946478675.1 uncultured Flavobacteriales bacterium
AAGTCCGGAGTGATCATCAACTCCGGACTTCGCATTTTAAAGGCTTCAGCCAAAAAACAGAAAGCCGCCTCTTTTCAGAGACGGCCTTCCACCATTCCACCATGGCTTACTGTAAAACGATGCGCTTTGTGCCGGATTTGCCGGTGGTTTTATCCTGCACGCGAACGAGGTAAATGCCTTTTTCAAATCCGCCGAGGTTCATGCGGAACGAGTTGCCGTTGATCTCCTGCGAATAGACCGTCTCACCGAGCGTGTTGTAAACGGTAACGATCTTCATGTTGTTGTCTTTCGTGGTGATCGTGAATTCGCCGTCGGTCGGGTTCGGGAAGAGATTGAACGAAAGCGGCATCGGGGCGAAGATGCCCGTGGTGAGCTCGACCACTACGGTCTGGCTGATCGTGTCGCTGCAGCCGCCGTTGGAGATGATGACGCTCGCGTTGTAAACACCGGGGGCGAGGTACGAATGCGAGGTCGTTGCGCCGCTGGCCGTATCGAGGTCGCCGAAATTCCAGTTGAAGGTCGAATTCGTATCGTTCGACATGGCCGTGAACGTTTCCGGGATGCCGGTCCACGCGGTGTCGGGCATCATTGCGGAAGTCGAAAGCACGAATGTCGAATTCAGGTACAGGCCGGTATTGCCGTTGGTCATGTTTACCGTGTTCGTGCCTGAGCACCAGACGCCGTCATCGTCCGTCACCGTGTCGACCGCCGTTCCCGTGGTGAAATCGTATTCGACCAGCGCGCGTACGCCGTTCGGATTGTCGTTGGGAATGATGGCGCCCCAGTGCATCGGCAGCGTATCCACGAGGTTGCGGTAAAACGCGGCCATGCTGCTGGTCTGGTTGAGCACGGAGTCGCTTTCCACGATAGCAATGTTCAGCGGGCTGCCGGAAGCGGCGATGTTGTCGTAGATGCCGATGAAGTTCTTCGGAGCGGCGTCCAGCGAATCATAAAGCGCGGAGCCCTGCGTGGCGCTGGATGCGGTAGTGCCGAAGTTCAATACTTTGATCGGCATGGTGGCCGCCAGCACACGCGAAGCAACGGAAGTGCCGCCTGCGCCGTTGTTGAGCATGATCTTCGGGTAGACAAGATTGCCGGGCGCAAAACGGCCGTTGCCCGTCGGCTCGACACCGAACCAGCCGGAGTAAGAGCCGAGCGCGTCGGAGGTCAGCGAGTCGTAACCTGCAGACGAAGACATCGACGAGTTGGAAATGCGGCGGATCACGCGCGAATCTTTGTTGACGACCATCGCGATGCCGGCGCCGTTGGAAGTGGTGCTGGCATTCAACGTATCGAGCGCCGTGAAATAATGGTAGGTCGTATTCGGAGTAAGGCCGTTGATGGTGAGCCAGAACCAGCACACCACGCGGTTATTGTTTGTGGAGGTAGAACCTTCGATAACGCGGGGCGTCATTCCGCCGGTAATCACCTGGGCGGGGAGCAGAAGAGGCAATGCAAAAGCACAGAAGAGGAGCAGTCGTTTCATAGCTACGATATTTCGTTTACAAAAGTATCCCGGTTGTCCGCGCGCTACGGGAAGGCCCTCGTGGTTTTGTTAAACGCCAATTGTTGATTAAACCGGCCCAATCCAGCAACGACGCGGGTTGTATGGTCTGTGGAATGCAGAAATCGTGCGGAATCCCCAGGAAAGAGGTGAAATCCGACGAACGACCGTTTTTGACAGATAATCGTCTTGCTTCCAGCAAAGTAGGCTTGTGGACTGTGGAAAATTTTCCCAAAAACGGAGAACGGCAATCATCATTCGGTCTTCACCATCAACCGAATGACCGACTTACCCAATGACCGAATGACCGTTCTACTGTTTCTCCACCCAATCGCCGTGCTCGCGGATGAGATCGACCAGCGCTTCGACGGCTTCGTTCTCATTGATGTTCCGCCTGACGACTTCCTTGCCTTTGTAAAGCGTGATCTTGCCGACGCCGGTGCCGACGTAGCCGTAATCCGCGTCCGCCATTTCGCCGGGGCCATTCACGATGCAGCCCATGATGCCGATCTTGACGCCTTTCAGATGCTCAGTGCGCTTGCGGATTTTGTTCGTCGTTTCCTGCAGATCGAACAGCGTGCGGCCGCAGGACGGACAGGAAATGTATTCGGTTTTCGAGATGCGTGTGCGGGTGGCCTGCAGGATGCCGAACGTCGTGCTGTTGACGATCGCTTGCGGAACGGATTTTTCGCCCGTCGTGCTTTTCGCAGAGATCCAGGTGCCGTCGCCGAAACCGTCGAGCAGCAGCGCGCCCATGTCGGTAGCGGAATAGAGGCGGAACAGCTCTTCGTCCGTATCGGTGTATTTCCGTTTCACGATGACCGGCGCGGTGCAACCGTTTTCCATCAGCAGGATAAACGCGCGGCGAAGCTCCGGCATCGCATGCTCATTCGACGTGTGGAAGACGAGCACGACCGTCGGATCATTCTTCAGTCGCTCGAGAAATTCCGGCGTGAGCGTGCGAAGATCGGCAGCGGTGAAATTCAGCACCGGCGATTTTTTCGTTTCCGTGAAAACATCCATCCCGCAGAAAACAGGATAACGACGTTCCGCATTCGAAAGCTTCTTCCACGATTCGCTGTTGAGCAGCACGCCGAGCGTTCCGGGAATTTCAAAATCGATATCGCTGTCGCCGGTGTAAATGAAATCGCAGGCCTGGTCGGTGAGGTTCCACTTGTCGAGCGGAACGGAGTAATGATAACCGACCGCAAACAGCGAAGCCGCCGTAATTTCTTTCCCGCTGAGATCGGCGATCACGCGCGGAACGTTGTTGCCGCCGATGTTCAGCACGGCGTGCGTGTGACGGCGTTCGTATTCGTAAGGAGAATACGGAAGAATAATTTTTCCTTCCGCTTCCGGCACTTCGGGGATCGGCGCATGTCCGCGGCGTTTCGCATAACGATCGACCAGCGCTTTCGCCACGGGAATTTCGAATTCCGGATCTTCCGTCAGCGAAACGCGCACCGTATCGCCAAGGCCGTCTTCGAGCAGCGTGCCGATGCCGGCAGCCGATTTGATCCGTCCGTCTTCGCCATCGCCCGCTTCCGTTACGCCGAGGTGCAGCGGGTAATTCATTTCTTCGGCGATCATGTGCTGCGTGAGGAGTCGGTACGCCTGGACCATCACCTGCGGGTTGCTCGCTTTCATCGAAAGCACGATGTTGTGAAAACCTTCATCGCCGCAGATGCGCAGAAATTCCATCGCCGATTCCACCATGCCGAGCGGCGTGTCACCATAACGGCTGAGGATGCGATCGCTCAATGAACCGTGATTCGTGCCGATGCGCATCGCCGTGCCGTACTCTTTGCAGATCTTCACCAGCGGCAAAAATCGTTCGCGGATGCGCGCGAGCTCGGCTTCGTAAGTGGCGTCGGTATAATCGAGGTGCTCGAATTTTTTCTTGTCGGCGTAATTGCCCGGGTTCACGCGCACCTTCTCGACAATGCGTGCGGCCAGTTCCGCGGCGTTCGGCGTGAAATGAATATCGGCAACGAGCGGTGTCGTGTAACCGCGCGAGCGCAATTCTTTTTTGATGTTCTCTAAATTCTGCGCTTCCTTCAAACTCGGTGCGGTGATGCGCACGTATTCGCAGCCCGCTTCGATCATGCGGATGGACTGTTCCACCGTCGCTTTCGTATCGAGCGTGTCGGTAGTAGTCATCGATTGCAGGCGGATCGGGAAGTCGCCTCCCATCGGAACGTCGCCGATGTTCACCACGCGCGTTTTGAAGCGGCTGTAGGCGGTGAGGCTGTTGCAGTAAGGGGAGAAGGAAGACATGGAGCGGCAAAGATACGATGGGGCAATGTGCTGCGGGATTAATCTTCGGATAAAAAGTGTGAAGAATCGATTCTGCTATTGAAGATTGAACATTGAAAAATTCTGTCGGGAAGAATCTTTCAATCTTCAATGCGTAGCCGCGGTGTCGAGCACTGTAATCCGGACCGTATCGCCGGGAAGGCCGTCAATGAACGCGCGGTATTGTCCGGGAGGAATCGTCACCTGGTAATCGTTCAATCGATAGTGACGTGAGAGCGTATCTCCCGCATGCAGCACACGCTCATATTGCGAAAGGTTCAGCGGCGGAACGGAAGGCGGAATAGAGCCCATCGTGTCGCCGGTAGCGTTGATGACGCGGATCGCCAGTGTCGGATCTTCGAACGAAAGCAGGTTGACCGTCGTATCCTCCGGGCCGAAATTTTTCACGACCGCATGAAGCAAGACTTCATCCAGCAAATGCACTTTGGTATTCGCAGATGAAAGCTGCACGTACACGCCGCTGTGCTCCTGCGTTTTTTCTTCTTGTGGCGAAGAGCAGGAGATGAGTAGGAGTAACAGGACTGTCAGAATTCTCATGGTATCGGGTGCGATTACGAGTGGGTTGCGAATTACGAATCGGTACGAATACCGCGAATTACGAATCAATGCCGAATGATCACTTATCTAAATTACGAAGGATTGCCCGAATCCGAAGTGCCGGATGCCGATTGTACGGATTCGTATATTCGTACCCCATTCGTAATTCGCACCCTATGAAACATCTTTGCGCCCTTCTCCTGCTATTGCTTCTCACTGCGAAAGCCAACGCGCAATGCACCGCCGCTTTCACCTACACCAACAACGGCAACGTCTTCACGTTCACCGATGCGTCCACCACATCCAGCGGCAGCATCGTGGGATGGGCCTGGACCTTCGGCGACCAGACGGCTCCGTCGACGCAGCAGAACCCGGCGCACACGTACGTGCCCTGCGGCTATTTCGTCGTGACGCTGAACATTTTTACTTCGTCGTTCTGCTCGGCGAGCGTTTCCGATACGATCTACAACAACAGCGGAACCACGCCTTCGTACACGTACACTGTCGACACGACGAACGGCAACGTGCAGTTCCAGGGAAATCCGCAATCGACGCTGCTGAATTACAGCTGGGATTTCGGCGACAGCTCTACGGGCACGGGCATGAATACGCAGCACACGTACGCCACCTCCGGTACGTACACCGTTTGTCTCACGACTTCCGACACCGGCAACGTTTGCACGAATATGTTCTGCGATACGATCAACGTGTACATCGCACCGCCGACGTGCAACGCAACGTGGAGTGCGAATTCGATCGGGCAGGGCAACTACGCCTTCAATGCGACGCCGTTCAACAACAACTGGGATTACAGCTGGGATTTCGGCGACAACACCACCGGCACCGGCTTCGTGTCCAATCACCAGTACACCGCTTCCGGCACGTACACGATCTGCCTCACCGTCGTCGATTCCGCTGCGAATTGCTCCAGCACGTTCTGCGACACGATGACGGTAACCGTGCCCACCACCTGCCCGCCGACTTTTACGGCGAATGGTTTCAACGGAACGTATGTGTTCACTGCATCGCCGTTCAGCCTGCAGAACACGTACCTCTGGGATTATGGCGACGGCTCCCCGATGGGAATGGGCGTGGTGTCGAATCACACGTACACGACTTCCGGCACGTATACGGTCTGTGTGATCATGTCGACACCTTCGGGTTGCACCGGCACCTTCTGTGATACGGTGAACGTCGTCATCAGCGGCATCGAAGAGAACGGCGGCATTTCTCCCGTTACGTTCTTCCCGAACCCGGCGACGAGTGAAATGCAGCTGCATTATTTCCTCGCGGCTTCCGCAACCATCACGACAAGTGTAGTCGATGTTGCAGGAAGAACGCTGCTTTCGCAATCGGCAGAAAAATCTTCCGGCGAACAAAACGACCGCCTCGATCTTTCTTCGCTGGCACCCGGAACGTATTTCCTGCGCGTGCAAACGGCGAACGGCGGCGTCAATAAGATCTTCGTAAAAGAGTAACGTTTTTACCAATGAAAAAGAGGAGTACGGGAAATGCCGTGCTCCTCTTTTTTGTTTGAATAAAATGGATCAGAGACCGAATGCGACACCTGCGTTAAGGAACAGGTTGCCGTTGAGCTCGGTCGTGCCGGTGTGCTGGCGAACGTCCGTCAATCCCTGGTAATAGTTGAGGTCGACGTTCAGCCACGTTGCGCGATAGAGGCGATAGTTGAAGCCGAGCAATCCCTGCACGCCAACGTCGAACGGATTCGCTTTGACGTTGTACGTGTCTTCCTGGTCCATGAGGAAACCGAAGCTGGGTCCGAGGCCGACTTTCGGGCGGAAGGCATCCGTGTAATCGCCGAAGAAGCCGATGAATTTCACCGGGATGCGGATGTAGCTCAGGCGCATCGTGCGTTCGGTTCCTTCCACCATCGTTTTCGCGCCTTCCACGGAATAACGCACGTCGACACCGAGGCCCCACCATTCGACAGGTCCGTAGATCGCCGTAACGCCGGCATTCCACGACGGAAAAAAATCAGAATGATAAGGCGTCTGGAACGCGTGACCGAAACCGATGCTCGGTCCGATGGAAACGTTATAGTTACTGGGTGCGGGCGTGTCCTGTGCCCAGGCAACTGTGCCGGCAAAAGCAAGTGCGAGGCAAGCAATGAGTTTTTTCATAGCGTTGATGTTTGTCTTTCCCGCTTTGTTAAAAAATAATGCCAGCACGAAAAATCCTTGTTTCTCAAAGGATACAGCGCATTCTCACGAAAGCGAAAAGAAGAGGTGCGTAGAAACGGTTCTACAACACGAAGAATGCGGGCAACAATGCGGAATTATTTCCTGCGGAATTTCAGCCAGCCGTTGAGGAATACGGTCGAGAGAATGATCGCCGCACCGAGGTAGAAATAGCCGGTAAGCTGTTTGTCCTCGTGAAAAATGAAATACGCGAAGATGATCCCGTACAGCGTTTCGAGGTTCAGCGTCAGTGACAGCGTATACGGACTGACGGTTTTCATGATGCTCAGGTTGATCAGGAACGGAACCGACGTGCAGGCAATGCCCAGCAGCAGCAGCAGCCAGAAATCCGATGCGGACATTTCAAGCAGCGAACCGCTCCAGGATTTGTCGAAGAACATGTAAACGCTGACGCCGATGAAAGCGCCGGCCATTTCATACAGCGAGATCAGCGTGCCGTTGTGCCCGCGCTGCACGAGAAAACCGTTGAAGACCGCGAAGGCGGAAGAAGTAAGCGCCGCCAGCACGCCGAGGATAATGCCGAGCGTGTATTGCGTTTCCACACCGAAGATCAGGCACAGCGCACCGACCACCATCAATCCGAAAATGATCTCGTATACGCTCAGTTTGCGTTTGAAAAAAAGCGGCTCGATGAAAGCGGTGAAAAGTGATCCCGTCGAAAAGCAGGCGAGCGTTACGGACACGTTGCTTTCCTTGATGGCGCCGTAAAAAAACAGCCAGTGCGCGCCCACGATCAACCCGATGGAAAGGTAGATCAGCGCGTTTTTCGCCGTGGTGCGCAGGGGCTTTCGCGTGATGAGCAGGTAAGCGAGAATGCCGGAAAGCGCGATCGGGATGCGCAGCCACACCAGTTGCGCCGACGGCAGCGTGATGGCTTTCCCGAGAATAGCCGTCCAGCCCCAGATAAAAACGATAAAATGCAGCAAGAAATAATTCCGGCGTTCAGTCGACACAAGCGAGCGGTTGAGCGCAGCAAAGGTAGGGGCTTTTTGAGGGGGCGAAAAAAATACTTGCTGGGTGCGTAAGAAAATTTCAAATCGGGTTGTGCGACGGAAACGCGCGCAGCATATTTGTACCAGTAAAAACAATCCCGATGAAACGGTTCCGAAGCCTGCTTTTACTGATCGCCCTCGTCTTCTCGGCGAACGTATCCGGCCAGACTTATCCCGGCAGCAGCAATTCGTCGCCGCTCAGCTGCCAGGCCAGCTTCCAGTACATCGATTCGATGGGCTACGTGTTCTTCATCAACACGTCGACGCCCGGCAGCACAGGTTCATATTACTGGTCGTTCGGCGACAACATGTACAGCACGCAGTTCAATCCTTCGCATATTTACGCGCAACCGGGCACGTACCAGGTCTGTCTCGCCGCCTTCGATTCGCTGCAGAATTTCTGCGATTCGATCTGCCAGTACATCACCGTCAGCAG
Organism: uncultured Flavobacteriales bacterium; assembly: GCA_946478675.1. Next base: position 8,005 of record CAMLEF010000019.1, read on the forward strand.
CACCGGTTACTGCGAAGACCTCGCCGGCGCCAAAGCCGTCACGCTCGCACCGAATCCCGTGCACGGACAATTTTCGCTCTCGTACCAGTTGCTGCAGCCCGCCGACGTTCTTATTACCGTCTGTGATCTCAGCGGAAGATTTATCGCCGTGCTTTCGCGGCAAATGCAAAATGCCGGGCAGCAAACGCAACAATTCAATACGGAATCGCTCAATTCCGGTACTTACCTGGTCCGCATCGAGGCAGGAGGCCGCACCGCTTATACGCGGCTGGTCGTCTCGCGGAATTGACACACCAGCAATCATCCGCCAGCGCGGCGGTTATCGCGCCTCTTCCCCCATTTCGTGTGTTTTTGGGGGATAACCCGGAAGGGTGCCGACGGGAGACGGCACCCTTCATTTTTATCCGGCGACTGAAGTCACCGGTTATACCGGGAGTCGGTGTCGGTTCTTGACGGCCGGTTATACCGTGAAGTCGTCGCAGACGTACTTCACGGTATCTTTGCACGATGATTTATCTCGATTACAACGCTACGACGCCCGTCGATCCGCGCGTGCTGGAGGCGATGTTGCCGTATTTCTCCGAGCGGTTCGGGAACGCGGCGAGCAAGACGCATGCGTTCGGCTGGACAGCAGCGCAGGCGGTGGATGATGCACGGGCGCAGGTGGCGGCGCTGATCGGTGCGGAAGCGGGAGAGATCATTTTTACTTCCGGTGCTACCGAGTCCATCAACCTTGCGATCAAAGGCGTGGCGGCGGCTTACCGGATGAAAGGAAAGCACATCATCACCGTTGCTACGGAGCATAAAGCGGTGCTCGATACCTGCGCGGCATTGGAACAAAACGATGCGGAGATCACCGTGCTGTCCGTTGATCGGAACGGGATCGTGGATATTGACGCACTGAAAAAAGCTCTGCGTCCCGATACGATTCTCGTTTGCGTGATGCTCGCGAACAATGAAACCGGCGTCATCCAGCCGATGCGCGAAATTGCGGAGCTGGTGCATGCGAACGGCTCGATTCTTTTCAGCGATACCACGCAGGCCGCCGGGAAGATGCGCCTCGACGTGAACGAATACGGCATCGATCTCTGCTGTCTTTCCGCGCACAAGATGTACGGACCGAAAGGCGTCGGTGCGCTGTACGTTCGCAGGAAAAATCCGCGCGTGGCGTTATTGCCGCAGATGCACGGCGGCGGCCACGAAAAGGGCTGGCGCTCGGGCACGCTGAATGTTCCGGGCATCGTCGGATTGGGCAAAGCCGCTGCGATTACCGCGGAAGAATGGTGGAGCGATGCACAGCGCATTTCCATCCTGCGCACGAAGCTCGAGCAGCAGATCCAGGATCATTGCGGCAACGTTTTCATCAACGGCAGCATCCGCGATCGTTTGCCGAACACCAGCAGCCTTTCCATCAAAGGCATCAAAACCGATCGCCTGATTGCAAAGCTCCCGGAGCTCGCGTTCTCCACCGGCAGCGCCTGCACCTCTGCAATTCCCGGGCCTTCACACGTGCTGCGCGCCATGGGTATCAGCGATGAGCTTGCTTATGGTTCCATCCGTCTTTCCCTCGGAAGATTTACCACGGAAGAAGAAATGCAGCAAGCCTCGAAAGCGTTCTGTACCATTATCCCGCAGCTGCGTTATTAAAAGAAGTTGCGTGTTGCGTGTTTCGTGGTGCGAATGGGTTTGTTAATCTTTAAGAGTTCACCCTCGCACCCTCGCACCTCCGCACCCCGCACCTTCGCAACTTTTCATCCGCAATTGTTGATTTCTCATCGAGAAGCCCGGTTTTACGCCGTGCCATTTAACATAGTTTTGAAAACCCGAAAAACCACAACTACCGGATTCTCCGTTATAACCAACATGAGGCATATTCTCTCCCTTTGCTTCCTGCTCCTTTTCGTGATGGCCCGCGCGCAGTCTACCGTGCCCGTGTATCACGACGACAAGAAGAAACAGCAACAACCGAAAGCCGCCACTAAGCCCGAGAAGCGGATCGAATATTACGACGACGCGAAAAAGAAAAAGAAAAGCGAAGAGTACTGGGTGAACGGCAAGCAGCAGGGCAAATGCACCGGCTGGTTCCCCGACGGAAAGCTCGAGCACACCGGCGCGTACCGTTTCGGAAAACAGGACAGTCTCTGGACGTACTACTACGACAACGGCAATAAAAAAGCGACGGAAAATTATTTCGACGGAAAGAAAAGCGGTCCCGCCACTTATTATTTCAAAAGCGGGAAAGTATTTCTCGTTTGCAAATACGTCGAGAATCTTCCCGACAGCAGCTGGACCACGTATTACGAAAACGGGAAAGTCCAGAGCATCGAGCAATACAAGATCGGTTTCGTCGACCTGCAATGGGTGTCGCGCAAAGACGGGCATTTCCAGTATTGGCAGGAGAACGGCACGCCGATGAACGACGGCTGGTATGTCAACGATACGCTGCAGGGAAAATTTACCGAATGGTATCCCAACGGGAAGAAAAAAGAAGAAGGCGATTACACGAAAGGAAACAAGTCGGGAAAATGGCAGGAGTGGTATGTCAATGGAAAACCTTCGCAATTGATCGAATACCGCGACGGCATGGAATACCTCTGGGGCCTTTGGGATGAAACGGGCAACCAGCTCATCAAAGACGGCAACGGTAAAATGGTGCTCGCGTTCGACAACGGCAAAAAACGCGGCGAAGGCATTTACCGCGGCGGGCTCCGCGACAGCACCTGGACATTCTGGACGCAAAGCGGAAAGCTCGATTTCAAAGAAGAGTTTCGCGGCGGAAAGAAGAACGGCAAATCCACTCACTGGTACGAAGACGGCCGCGTGAGCATCGAAGGCGAATACCTCGACGATCAGAAAACCGGAACGTGGACCTGGTACAAAGCCGACGGCAATATGTACATGCAGGGCGAATTCAAAAACGACCTGCGCAACGGCCACTGGAAATACTGGTTCGACAACAAGAACGTGCTGCAGATGGAAGGCTGGTGCAAAGACGACAAGGAAGACAGCCTCTGGACGTTCTGGTATTCCAACGGGCAGAAATACAAGGAAGGCCCTTTCATCCTCGGAAAGAAAAACGGTCCGTGGACCTTCTGGTTTGAGAACGGGCAGAAGCTGCAGGAAGGAAATTACAAGGACGATCTGAACGACGGCGACTGGATCTCGTGGTACGACAACGGACAAATCAAGGACCAGGGCTCGTTCAATAAAGGACAGCTGGTCGGCGAATGGAACGGCTGGTACGACAACGGCCAGGCGAATTATTCCGGCAAATATGAAAACGGCGCGAAGACCGGTCTCTGGAAATACTGGTGGAAAAACGGCAAGATGCACCAGACCGGTGTGTACATCAACGGCGTGCAAAACGGCACCTGGTCATCGTGGTACGACACCGGTTACCTCGAGCAGAAAGGACGCTACAAAGGCGGCAAGACGGACGGAAGCTGGGTGTATTATTACGAAACCGGCGGATTAAAAGCGAAGTCGAAATACAAGCAGGGCAAGCTCACCGGCAAGACGATCAACTATTACATGGACGGCAAGAAGCAGTCGGTGCTGAAGTACCGTCTCGTGATCGAGAAGAAATATCAATTCACCACGACGAAAGGCAAGAAAGTCTACAAGCGTCTTCTCGTCAGCAAGCTCCGCTTGGCCATCTATTACGACACCGACGGCAAAGAGCTGATGCGGAAAAAATACCCGAAGAAAGAACCGAAGGGGAACTCGAGGCCGAGGTAATGTTTGGTAGTGAAGGCTGCTTCCGCAATCCGTGTTTACCGTAGCAATGCACGGTCGGTCATTCGGTAAGTCGGCTCTGTTATCAAACCTAATCCGCGTTAACTATTTCATTTCATAAGTCCGGCAGTCGTCTCTGGGTTTTATATTGACCGACCGAATGACCGAATTACCGACTACAGTCACAGAGAAACTGCTGAATAAAGTCGCTTGACAAATCCTCTGGTCAATTCGGAATTTCCACCTAAAGAAAAACCCCAATCCGAAGATCAGGGTGTTTCATGGGTTTGCTCGGTAGTTTAAGAAGTTTTCTTTTTCAGCTTGCGGAAGTGCGGATCATTCGGGTGTTCGTAATGCTTGTGCGGGTGGTTGTGCACGGGCGGTTCGCCTTTGGATTGTCCGGATCCGAAGAACCAGGCGACCAGGATCAGCAGGACGATCCCGGCAATAAGAACGAGCACTTCACCGGCGCTGAAATCAGTACCGGTCTTTGCGGATGAAGAACTGGATTGGGCCAGTACCGTGTTCCCTTTCAGGAGCAGGAGTACGAATGGAGCTGCCTTCCATCCCGAAAATCGGGAATGCAGCCCCCGGAGGGTCACTTTGTTGAGTTTTTCCGGCATCATGGTAATTGGTTTTTGCGGGTAATAACGGATGCCCTTTTCCGGGAGGTTGAAAATGACAATCAAAAAAAGAACTTCGTCGAAAAATGAATAGTCTTTGTCGGTCAAATTTACGAGTTAATCGGAAACAGGTTTCAGTGACGGGGTGTTGTTTATTAATTATTTTCATTGTACATTTGCATCCTGTTTTAGAAAGATACGATCAGATCAGGGGACGACAGTCCCCTGTTTTTTTGGTATGGTGAGTACAAGCTACATTCAAGAACTGGCCGAGCAAAAGCTGGCCGAAGGAGACAGCTACCTCGTCGACATCACTGTCAGCGCTGCCAACAAGATCCGTGTGATCATTGACAATTTCCGCGGCATCGGTATCGACGAGTGTGTCAGCATGAGCCGTTGGATCGAGAACCATCTCGACCGCGAAGCGGAAGATTTCGAGCTCGAAGTCACTTCGCCCGGGCTGGATCAGCCTTTCCGCGTGTTCCGCCAATACCAGAAAAACATCGGACGAGAAGTGGAAGTGAAGCTGGCCAACGGCACCAAAGTCGCCGGAACGCTCACCACCGCAACGCCTGATCAGATCGTGCTGGAACAACAGTCGAAAGAACGCATCGAAGGACGAAAAGCAAAACAAGTGGTCACCAAACAGCTCGACATCCCGATGGGCGACATCAAGGAAACCCGCATTGTCATTAAATTCTAAAAATCAACAGCCAAAAAAGCTAACCAGATTTTCAATTCCTATAACAATGGAAAATATCAACCTCATCGAATCCTTCTCGGAATTCAAAGAGACCAAGAACATTGACCGTGCGATGCTCATGAGCATCCTCGAAGACGTTTTCCGCAGCATGATCCGCAAGAAATACGGCAGCGATGAAAACTTCGACGTCATTGTTAACCCCGAGCGCGGTGACCTCGAGATCTGGCGTAACCGCGAGATCGTGGACGACGAGTTCGCGGAAGACAGCTTTGATTACGATGAGAACAAGCATATCAGCCTTTCCGCCGCCAAGAAGATCGAGCCCGACTTCGAAATCGGCGAACAGGTAACGGACCGCATTCTTCTTGATGATTTCGGCCGCCGCGCAGTGCTCGCTATCCGCCAGAACCTTGTTTCCCGTGTCCTCGATCTCGAGAAAGACGCGCTCTACCGCAAATACAAAGAGCGTGTCGGCGACGTCATCACCGGCGAAGTTTACCAGGTCTGGAAAAAAGAAACGCTCATCCTCGACGACGAAGGCAACGAGCTCATTCTTCCGAAAAGCGAACAGATCCCTGGCGACTTCTTCAAAAAAGGCGATACCGTCCGTTCTGTTGTGTCGAAAGTCGACCTGCGCAACAACTCGCCGGTCATCATCCTTTCCCGCACGTCTCCGTCCTTCCTCGAGAAATTGTTCGAAATGGAAGTGCCGGAAATTTACGACGGCCTCATCACCATCAAGAAGATCGTCCGCGAACCCGGCGAACGCGCGAAAGTCGCTGTCGAGTCGTACGACGATCGTATCGATCCGGTAGGCGCCTGCGTAGGTATGAAAGGCTCGCGTATCCACGGCATCGTTCGTGAGCTGCGCAACGAGAACATCGACGTGATCAACTACACGGCGAATTCTCAGCTGCTCATCCAGCGCGCTCTCAGCCCGGCGAAGATCACTTCGGTGAAGCTCGACGAAGAGAGCAAGCGCGCGGAAGTTTACCTGAAGCCCGACCAGGTGTCGCTGGCCATCGGTAAAGGCGGTCATAACATCCGTCTTGCCGGCCGTCTCACCGGTTACGAGATCGACGTTTATCGCGATACGGACGAGGACGTGGAAGACGTTACCCTCGACGAATTCGCAGACGAGATCGAACAGTGGATCATCGAAGAGTTCAAATCCATCGGCTGCGATACCGCGAAAGCCGTACTCGAGCTCAGCGATGAAGAACTGGTTAAACGTACGGACCTCGAGGAGGAAACCGTGCGCGAAGTGAAACGCATCTTACGTACCGAATTTGAATAAAAGCGCATAAAGCGGGTTGGGGAAGCACTCCAATCCGCTTTGTTTTGCGAACTTTGTAACCGCTTGCCAGGGAGGCAGGCATTTTATGGCAGAATCCGAAAAGACCATACGTCTCAGCAAAGTAAAAGGCGAGTTTAACGTCTCGCTCTCGCGTATTTTCGAATACCTCGAAGAGCAAGGCTATAAAACCGACCGCAATCCGAATGGAAAAATTTCGGAGGAGGAATATCGCCTTCTCCTGAAAGAGTTTGCGCAGGACCGTGAAGAAAAAGAAGAATCGAAGCTGGTAGGCCTGTCCACGCGCACCAAAAAAGAGTCCATCGTCCTCGACGAAGAAGCTCCGAAAACCGAAAAGCGTGAACGTGAACGCGAGCAGGAAGAGATCCTGATCAAGGACATGAACGCCGGTAAAACCGCAGAAGTTCCGCGCGAAAAAGTTGAGAAGAAAGAGAAGCCTCCTGTTGTAGCAGAAGCAACGACGGAAGAAGTTGTGCTCCCGAAAACGGAGAAAACGGTCGGCCCCAAGATCATGGGCAAGATCGATCTCGACGCGGGAAAAAAATCAGCGAAGAAGAAAGAAACCGTCAAAGAAGAGCCGGAACCCGAGAAGCCGAAAAAGACGGTTGCCAAGAAAGAAGAGCCCCCGGTTGTAGAAGTGCCGGAGCCGAAAAAAGAAGAAGAACCCGTCAAAGAAGCGCCGCCGGTCGTTGAACCGGTTGTGCCGCCCGCACCCGAACCGCCTGCCGCGCCCCAGGAAGAAGTCCTCTTCCGTCGCAGCGTCGAGAAGCTCGAAGGCCCGAAAATCATGGGCAAAATCGAACTGCCGGTAAAAGACGATCGCAAAAAGCCCGTCGCTTCCTCTTCCGCTCAGTTCGAAGCCGACAAGAAGAAAAAACGCAAACGCATCCGCAAAGAAGGCGGTCCCGTCAACCTGCAGCAAGGCCAGGGCGGCGGCGGTCACCAGCGCGGCCCCGGCCAGCAGGGACAAGGCGGCGGACAGCGCGGTCGCAACAGCAACCAGCGTAACCCGCGCGAGCCGAAACCCGAGCTCACCGAAGAAGAAGTACAAAAGCAAATCAAGGAAACCCTCGCACGCCTGAGCGGCCAGGGCAAATCCAAAGCTTCCAAATACCGCCGCGACAAACGCGAACAGGTCAGCCAGCGTCTTGAAAAAGAACAGGCCGCGATCGAAGCGCAGAAGGGCGTGCTCAAAGTAACCGAATTCGTTACCGCCGCACAGCTCGCGAGCATGATGAACGTTCCCGTTACGCAGATCATCTCGACCTGCATGACGCTCGGACTGTTCGTCTCCATCAACCAGCGCCTCGACGCAGAGATCATCACCATGCTCGCGGAAGAGTTCGGCTACAAAGTCGAATTCGTATCCGTCGAAGTACAGGAAGCGATCCGCGAAGAAGAAGATAAGCCGGGCGAGCTCGTCGACCGTTCACCGATCGTTACCGTCATGGGTCACGTCGACCACGGTAAGACCTCGCTGCTCGACTACATCCGTAAAGCCAACGTTATCGCGGGCGAAGCGGGTGGTATCACGCAGCACATCGGCGCTTACAACGTACAGCTCGAGAACGGCAAGCACATCACCTTCCTCGATACGCCGGGTCACGAAGCGTTTACCGCTATGCGTGCCCGCGGTGCGCAGGTAACCGACGTCGCTATCATCGTGGTAGCGGCCGACGACAGCGTGATGCCGCAAACCATCGAAGCGATCAATCACGCGCAGGCTGCGGGTGTGCCGATCGTTTTCGCGATCAACAAAATTGATAAGCCCGGCGCTAACCCGGACAAGATCCGTGAAGCGCTGTCGGCGATGAATATCCTCGTGGAAGAATGGGGCGGTAAATACCAGTGCCAGGAAATTTCCGCGAAGAAAGGCCTGAACATCGACACGCTGCTCGACAAAGTACTGCTCGAAGCGGAGATGCTCCAGCTCAAAGCCAACCCGCACAAACGCGCAACCGGAACGATCATCGAATCCACGCTCGACAAAGGCCGCGGTTATACCGCAACGGTACTTGTCGAGAACGGAACAATGCGCATCGGTGACGTCGTGCTCGCCGGCTGCTACAGCGGTCGCGTGAAAGCGATGCACAACGAACGCGGACAGAATGTCGAAGAAGCCGGCCCCGCAACGCCGGTGCAGATCCTCGGTCTCAGCGGTGCGCCGCAGGCCGGTGATAAATTCAACATCATGGCCGACGAACGCGAAGCGCGCGAGATCGCTACCCGCCGACTGCAGCTGCAGCGCGAACAGCAGATCCGCACGACGAAGCACATCACGCTCGACGAGATCGGCCGTCGTCTCGCGATCGGCGACTTCCAGGAGCTCAACGTCATCGTCAAAGGCGACGTGGACGGTTCCATCGAAGCGCTCGCCGATTCGCTGCTCAAGCTTTCGACGGAGAAGATCCAGATCCGCATCGTCCACAAAGGCGTGGGCGCGATCTCCGAATCCGACGTCCTGCTGGCTTCCGCATCGAACGCGATCATCGTCGGCTTCCAGGTGCGTCCTTCACAGAACGCGAAGAAACTCGCCGAAACCGAGCAGATCGACATCCGTCTCTACTCCATCATCTACAAAGCCATCGACGAGATCAAAGCCGCGATGGTGGGTATGCTGGCGCCGGAGTTCGAAGAGAAGATCGTCTGCAACGTCGAAGTGCGCGAAGTGTTCAAGATCTCGAAAGTCGGAACCGTGGCAGGCTGCTACGTGCTCGACGGAAAGATCACGCGCAACACGAAAGTCCGCATCATCCGCAACGGCATCGTTCTCCACGACGGCTCGCTGGGTTCGCTCAAGCGTTTCAAAGACGACGTGAAAGAAGTCAACGCCGGTTACGAATGCGGCCTGAACATCGATCGTTTCGACAACATCGAAGTAGGCGATATCATCGAAGGCTACGAGATGGTCGAGATAAAAGGTAAATTGTAATTCCGATTTTCCGGATAAACGAAAGGGCTGCTCAGAACGGGCGGCCTTTTTTTATGGATGCGATTTTACAAAGGTGTAATACGCGAAGAAGTAACCGGCCTGCTCCGCGTTTTTCGGAATGAACCGAAGCGTGTCGCCTTTGATGGAAAATTCCTGCCGCACGAATCGCGGGAAGCGTGCGGGCTGCCCGTTTTTCCGGGTGGAGCTCAGGCAAAAGTTATTGTTGTAACGGCTCCAGCGTCCGCGGTCATGCACGCGCATTCCGGTGTGATCGTGCTCGTAAAAGAGATAGGTGGAATCGCTGCACAAACGCAGAGAAGCTTCGGAATAGCCCGGCCGGCCGCCTTTGTATTCATCGCAGGGAAGTCCGGCGGCGAGCGCTAAAAGCGAAAGAGTGAGGAAGAATGTAACGCGGAACCGCATACGCTAATTTAAAAAATCAAAACGGCATCCGTGATGGATTCCGTTTGACCTGAACGACCTGTCAGGCGCGTTTCGTTGGGGTTGGCGGAAGGAATTGGTTGATCCGTTCACTGATAAAAAGTGACAAAGAGGAAGGAGCGAGTAAAACATTGCAGCTTTTCGATGCGGTAAAATCAGGTATAACGGTGCCGACGCGCCAATAAATGGCTAAGCTTATTTACAACGCGCCGCCGGTTACGAATGCGGCCTGAACATCGATCGTTTCGATAACATCGAAGTCGGCGATATCATCGAAGGCTACGAGATGGTCGAGGTGAAAGGAAAATTGTAATTCCGCTTTTCTGCATAAACGAAAGGGCTGCTCAGAACGGGCGGCCTTTTTTTTTATGGATGCGATTTTCTATTATTCGATATATGGCGTAATGGTTCCGCGTTGATTAAATTTACTCTAATGCCATCTGAAACTCCACCTAAAGTCAATAAGAAGTTCTTCTGTATAATAGATGCGGAAAAACCTGCTCTCGCAGCGGTTATTTCGTCATACTTATACGAAGACTTGCAATATACATTAATGTTTGAGTTCCCGATAATACATTTTGCAAATCCTCAAAACGGTGAACAACTTGACGATTTTGGCAATAAATACATTTCAGTTTTACGGGGTAGGGAATTTAATATTAGAGCACATAATGCACTGCGAATGATCGGAGGCTGCGAGTACTTGATCATTGCTGGCCTATCCCATGAACAAAAGAGTTATCTGGATTTTTTAGGTGAATACCCATTGTTAGAACTTGATACGTTTGATGATGCAGATTTTCTCTTGGATGCAATTACAAATAAACCTAATACATTTCTATGTAATGAGAGGGATTTTAGTGCGGGTCTATTTATGGCAGCGCGTAATAATGCCAAGCTTCAAATTGACAATTCTGCGGCAAAATTGACTGTTAATTTAGAAAGCAGAGATGGGATAGTCGTAATTGAAGAAAATGGATTTTCATCAACAATCATCGCGATAAATTACGCGCTTTCAATTGGTGCGACAGTATGTACAATTGAACCACCTAATGTCAATCGGCATGAAATTGCTTCTCTATTGGAAAGATGGAAAAAGGAGAATTGCGAACAATGTTATAATGATTTGAAAGCATATTCTTATAGCAAGCTTGATGCGATCAATTTTCAGGAATTCAAATTTGCTACCTTTTTTACGTTTGGATTTCCTTACTCTTTAGTACTGGAAAATATTATTCCAATTTCTCACGTTAATAACAATTTAAGCCCCGATTTTTTCTTGTTCAACAATCTTACCTATCGCGAACGAGCTACTATAAATTCTTCAATAGTGTTTTCTCCTTTAGAATTCGCCGATGAAGAAACTGATTTTGTAATTAAAAGCCTTGAGAGCAATTCTCATTACGTTCGAAAATTAATTGGCAGAGAAGCTTCGGTGTACAATATCGAAATGCACGTTAGGGAATATCCTTTTGAACTACTTCATATTTGCAGTCATGGGGGAGAGGTAGATGGCTTTAACATAACAGAAGACTTTAAAGACAGAGACGGTAAACCGCACACTATTGAATATGATGAAGTGGTAAGTTTTGCGCCTGATGGAAGCGAAGAAAAAATACAAGTAACCAGTAAATACATTTGGAGAAAATTCGATGGCTATGTTTGGAAAAGCAAAGAATTGAAGGAGAAGAATTACCCGATATTTGTATTTGAAGACATGCAAAAAATGGTTTTTCAGTTAAAGGGTAAGAAATTGAAGAGAAAAGCCGAGCTTATCCCCGGGTCGTGTGCTATAAAATGCTTTGATTTTAACTATCAGGCTATGTTTAATAGCATTGCCGGTGGAAGAACAACACCGTTTATTTTTAATAACACATGCTGGTCATGGATTGGCATTGCTGATTCTTTTATAGACACTGGAGCTGTTGCATACATAGGCACTCTTTGGGACGTAAGTAATAATGTGGCAAAAGATGTCGCTGAAGAATTTTATGAGAATTTGTTTGACGGAACTATTTTTAATGCATTGCGACTCGCCATTAATCACACAAAAGGTAAAAGAGATGAAAATGTATACGCCTATTGGGGGCTGCATTTTCAGTTTTTAAAAAGAGGGAATTCAATTCTGGAAAGCAAATTTCGAACCGCTTATAAAATGACACTCACAAGAAAAATGTTAGAAGAGAATTTAGTAAGAAATAAAGACGAGAAACATAAAGAAGGTTTAGAAAGGATTATTCGCTGGTACGAAAACCAAGCGAGCAAATATTTTTCTTAAAGGAATTTTTTTCATACAAAAAAGCTGCGGCAGAAAAAGGGGAGCTACGCCTGGCTGCCGCTCACCAACGAGCTCATCCGCTTCGAAGAATGGTACGACAATTCACCGCTCAGCCAATGATCACTTCCTGATTCCACTCAACACTTCTTCCTTGCTGATCTCTTTCGTGCAGAAGAACCAGTCGTAGCATTTGACGCCGGCGACTTTTGCTTCCATCCGTTCTTTTGCAATGCCGCAGGAACCCGCGGTGGGAACAATCACCGGGTTACCGGGTTGCCAGTCGGCCGGTGTGGCGACGGCGAATTTATCTGCTGTCTGCAGTGCGACAATGACACGGTATAACTCATCGAAGTTGCGGCCGAGGCTCAGCGGATAATAAATGATCGCGCGGATCACACCTTTCGGATCGATGAAAAAAACCGCGCGCACCGCTTTGGTGGAGCTTTCTCCCGGCTGAATCATTCCGTAAGATTTCGCCACTGACATAGTGATGTCTTCGATCAGCGGGAAGTTCACTTCCACCTGCTTCATGCCGTTATATTCGATTTTGTCCTTGATCGTGCGCAGCCAGGCAATATGGCTGTAAAGCCCGTCGACGGAAAGGCCCACCAGCTTGCAGTTGACTTCGCCGAACTTTTTCTCAAGGCTGGCGAACGTCATGAATTCAGAAGTGCAAACCGGCGTAAAGTCGGCAGGATGGCTAAAAAGAATCACCCAGCTTCCTTTATAATCATTGGGGAAATGAATATCTCCCTGCGTCGTGACTGCTTTGAATTCCGGTGCAGCATCGCCGATGCGCGGCATCGACACTGCTTTTTCTAAAAGGTTTTCCATGGCTGTTTTTTATTACAACCAAAAGTAGACCGGCTGCCACCCGCGAAAGAATGATCGGCGTGGTTGCAGCCGGTGATTGTTGTCAGTAAAGAATCTTTCGGGAAGCCTGCCCTGGTTAATGAAATTCCTGTCGCCCGGAAGAGCTCGACGCTTTGATCAGGATGTCGCCTTTTTTCGAACGGTAGTGACTTTCTTCCTCGATGTGCTGGCCGTCTTTGTCAATGACAATATCGCCGAACGTCGTCACCAGCTCAAAGCTCAGCGCGTCCAGCGGATTTTTGAGCTGCAGGGAAATGTCGCCGAAGGTGGTGACCAGCGAAGTGTTTCCTGTCAGCTCGATGTCGTTTCCGCGGATGCTGCCGGACGATGCGCTCAACGTCGGTTTGCCTTTGTAATTTTTCAATTTGATGTCGCCGAAGGTGGTGGAAATCCGCGCGTCGCCGACCATGCCGTTCACGTCGATGCTGCCGGATGATGCAGACGTTTTCACGGTGCCGGTGATCTCGCTCAGCTTCTGATCGCCGAACGTAGTGGAAAGCGCGAGATCGCCGGTGAGCTTTTCGATCGTCGCGTCGCCGGAACTAACGCTGGCCACGACATTGCCGGTGATGTTTTTCGCCACGAGATTGCCGAAGGTGTTGGATGTTTTTACGCTGCTGCCGATGTTGTTCAGCGCAATATCTCCGGAGCTGACGATCACGTTGCACACGCTGCCGTGAATGCCGGTAACCGACGCGTCACCGAATTGCGAGCGAATGACGAGGTTCAGTTTTTCCGGAACGTCAAAGCTGAGATTGCCGGATGTGATGGAGCTGCCGACCATCGTTTTGTTATCGCCGTCGCTGTCGAGCGTTACCATGATGTACAGCACGGTGTCTTTCCGTTCGCAATTCAGCGTGTAATGATGTTCCTGTACGTGAATGCCTTTTCCTTTCCAGCTCAGGGTGCTTTTCATCCTGAGATCATCACCGGCATGCGCCTGCACAATCACATCTGCGGAAGCGCAGGTTACTTCCAGCCGCGTAATGCCGCTGAACACCGAGTCGAAGGAAAGCGTTTCGCCGCGGAGCTGCCGCGAAAAATTCGTGCCGGAGTGGAAATTGGACTCCGGAAGCCAATTGGAGGCTGCAGGAATTTCCGTTGCTGTGAACGGCTGTTCCGGCGATGCAATGGTTGCAGGAGTGACGTCGGCGTTGCTTTGTGTTGACGTCGCAACAGGAAGAATCGCGTTGCGCTGATCGTTCGGAGGCGTTGGTGCGTTTGGCGCAACAACAGGAGCGCTGGCATGAACAGCCGTTGTCTCATGATCAGCAGTGGTGGTTGTGACTTTGCCGTTTTTCAGCAATGCAGCCACAGCGATGATCGCGACCGGTGCGGCCACCATGGAAAGATATTTCAACCACGGAAATGATTTGGCGGGAATGACAGGAAGTGCATACATGGCAGTTTCGATTTTGGTCCACAATTCTGCAGACGGATCCACCGTGTCCAGTTCCGGACGATGCGCATCGATAAGATCCTTCAACGGGTCACGCATGGATGAGTTGTTTTTGTTTATAGAGCTCCGCGAGCTTCTTGCGCGCGCGGTTGTATTGCGATTTGGAAGTTCCTTCCGAAATGTTCAGCGTTGCGGCAATTTCTTTGTGACTGTAATTCTCGAAGAGAAACAACGTCAGCACCACGCGGAAACCGGCCGGCAGCTCAGCGATGCATTGACGAAGAAGAGAAAGATCATACGTCAGCTGCTCTTCGTTATTCTCTTCTTCTACATCGTGTTTTTCCTTCAGCGTTTCAAACCCCACTTTCTTTTTTCGCACGATATCGATGGAGCGGTGGATGACGATCTTCTTCAGGTAACCGCCGAACTCCGCATCGGAGCGGATCTTCTCCACCTGGCCGAACGCCGCCAAAAAAGATTCCTGCAGCACGTCCTCCGCTTCTTCCACGCTGTTCACGATGCGCGCGCTGATGTTCAGCATCGCCTTTGCGTACAGGTCGTAGAATTCCCGGAAAGCTTTTTTATCGCCTTCCCGGCAACGCTTCAGCCTGGACTGGTCACTCATGCGCGGGTTGTTTAGGGTAGAACGAAGAAACGCGAAAAGGTTGCACGGCTTTTTAAAATCTTCCGGCCGATCGTTCGCTCCTGCGGAATTCCGCCCTGAAAATCCGAAATTTGACTTTCATGACGGATTATTACGCCATACTCGGCCTGAAACCCGGCGCTTCCAAAGAGGAGATCAAGCGATCATACCGCCGCCTGGCGATGCAATGGCATCCCGATCGCAATCCGTCACCCGAAGCGCGGCAGAAATTCATCCTGCTCACCGAAGCGTACGATGCGCTGATGTCGGGGAAAACGTTCGCCACGTTTGTTCGCACCGGCCAGCGCGCCACTTCCGCACCGCCGCGACAAAAAACACGCGATGAAATTTTGCGTGAAAAGCGAATGGCGTATTATGAGAATTACGACAAAAAGTTCCGTGCCATCCGTGCGCAATACCGGAATCCTGCCACCGCGCCGCGTACCCGTAAAAGCATCTATGGTGAAATCTATTTGTATTTCGCAGCCGCCGCAGGAGCACTGCTCCTTTTTACGCTAATGCCTTTGGTAGTGGGAAGTCCGGCCGCGCTTACTGTTCTTTTTCCCATGGGATTAGGCGCCGGGATGACAATTTTCTGGCGTGGTGGAAGAAAGAAATATTGCGCCGATATGATTTTCGGAGAAGAAGAGAACTATTCTTTTGAAGAGCTACGTGATTTCTTTGACGCAGCGCCGAATGTTACGAAGAATTACCGCGTAGGAAAATTCTGAACGAGGTTACTTTCCGAACTCAATTGTATTCCGCCAGTTCCGGGCACGGCAGGCTGCGAATGGAATCTGCGCGATGAACACTGTCGTTCGTATGTTTTTCCGCAATGGCATCTGCCTGCCTGATGGAATCGGTCAGCTGCTTCATGAGTTGTTGTGCTTCCTGCTCCTGCGAAGAACCGCACTGAAAAGAAAGAAATGCAATCGCAGCAATAAAAAGCGGGGCGAAAAATTTTCTCATTTATTCGTTGGTTGATCAAAGAGGTGCGGATCGGCAGTATAGCGGTACGCGCCGTAGAGCATGTGCGCCTTTTCGATGTCGAGGCCGAAGCAGGCATTACCCGGGAAATACAAGCGATAGCCGATGAATTCCCCGTGCTGCGTCGGCGAATAGCTGAGATCGAAATCCGGCGTAATCATTTTCGATTTCGTTTTGTTCATGTTGTCACGCCCCCAGCGCAGCACCGATTTGCAGAGACCGGTCTTGAACATAAAACGATTATCCGCAAACGCGAGCACGCCTGCGCTGAACGTGTGGTACCAGGTCGCCGTGTACAATTCGCCTTTCGAATGGAAATACGTCAGCGAAGCATACGCGCCCGTCGCCGTTTTCCCGGGAAGAAAATCGAAAACAAAAGGCGTGTAGTTGAGCTCGGCGCCTATCGAGATGCCGGCATTGAAAATGTATCCCACGGAAATTCCCGGGATCACGGCAGAAGGACGCAAATCAGCGCTGCGTAAACGTGTGGTCAACAGCAGGAGCAGCACAAACGGAAGAAGCTTGCGGGAGGTCATGTGTAAATGTGTTTTGCCAGTAACAATTTACAACAATTCGCGCGCGGTCAAAATGTGAACCACGGAGACACGGAGGCACGGAGTTCTCGATACGCTCCACTACTCGAACTGACCTCCGTGCCCCCGTGCCTCCGTGGTTAAACGCTTTAAAAAAATTCAGGAAAAATTACCGGCTGTAAACCGTCTGGCTTTTCAGCACCATCTTCTTCGCCGTCGCTGCGATCGCTTCCGCGTCGAAGCCGCATTCTTTCCAGAGCTCCGGCTGCTCACCGTGCTCGATCCACTGATCGGGAATGCCGAGGCGTTTCACCTGCGCATTGTAACCGTGATCCGCCATGAATTCAAGCACCGCGCTTCCCAGTCCGCCGACGATCGTGCCGTCTTCAACGGTGATCACCTTGTCGAACTTCGAGAAGACTTCGTGCAGCAGCGCTTCATCGAGCGGCTTCACGAAACGCATGTCGTAATGCGCCGCGGACACGCCGGATTTTTTCAGCTCCGTGCAGGCTTCCGCCACAAAATTCCCGGGATGACCGATCGAAAGGATCGCGATGTCTTTTCCGTCGTGGATCTTGCGGCCCGTGCCGATTTTAATTTCTTCGAACGGCGTGCGCCACTCGGGCATCACACCTTGTCCGCGCGGGTAACGGATCGCGAACGGAACAGCGTTCTTGTCGAGCTGCGCGGTGTACATGAGGTTGCGCAGCTCCGCTTCATTCATCGGCGCGCTCACCACCATGTTCGGGATGCAGCGGAAATAAGCGAGATCGAATGCGCCGTGGTGCGTCGGACCGTCGGAGCCCGCAAGGCCACCGCGATCGAGGCAAAGCACGACGTGCAGGTTCTGCAGCGCCACATCATGCACGACCTGGTCGTACGCGCGCTGCATGAACGAAGAATAAATATTGCAGAACGGCACCATGCCCTGCGTCGCAAGACCGGCGGAGAACGTTACTGCATGTTGTTCGGCAATGCCCACGTCGAAGGCGCGGTCCGGCATCGCTTTCATCATGATGTTGAGCGAGCAGCCCGTCGGCATCGCAGGCGTAATGCCCATGATCTTCGGGTTTTTCTCCGCGAGCTCTACGATGGTATGACCGAACACGTCCTGGTACTTCGGCGGCTGCGGTTCATTCGAAACGGCTTTGATGAGCTTGCCGGTCGTTTTATCGAACAACCCGGGCGCATGCCAGAGCGTGGGATTACCTTCTTCGGAAAATTTGAAGCCTTTGCCTTTAACCGT